>CAMYKF010000708.1 GCA_947258905.1 uncultured Pirellulaceae bacterium
GGCTTCGGCGACATCGTCGTGGCGCCTGGCGTAAACGTCCAGAATCGACTGCAGCAACGACATGCGTTCTTCACGTGTCGTTTGCGAAAAGGTCTCAAAGGCGCGTCCCGCGGCGGCGACCGCGATATCGACGTCCGCCGCGGAGCCCAGGCTGATGCGTCCATAGGCTTCTTCGGTGGCCGGATTGATGACGTCGAGTGTTCGCGGCTCTACAGGGTCCACCCATTTTCCGTCGATATAAAACTGTAGCTTCTCGAGCATGTCTGGCCCTCCTGAAACGAGCGGCGAATCATATCCTAAAACGCAACCCGCGGCTTGCTCTCCGCGCCTGTCACAGGGAGGACGATTTCGACGATTGGCGCAATCCATGGCAGGGATGCGACAATGTCACGTCGTGGCCGCTATCCACGCCGCGAAACAGCCGTATCAAATTGATATAAATGGAGAAATCCAGTGTCGACCAACAAAGAACTCCTGGCGATACGCGAATCCGACCAATCGCTTTGACGGTGGCCTTTTATGCTCTTCTTGTTGGAGGGCTGTATTCTACCGGCTTCATTTTTTCAAATGGATGGCCAAATATCGATGCCAGTCCACAGCGAGCTTTGCTTTATCGAATAAATTTCCTGGCGTTGCCGATTGCGGTGACCTTCGCCGTTGTGCACATTGCTGTCGTGATTTGCACTAGTTCGAATCGTCGAATTCGGTCTGAGAATCACATTCCAGTACCCCCGAATCAAGAACGGGTGTCTGTTGATCCAGAGAATCCCGGGGAACCTCGCAATTCATCGCTGGAATATGCGATTCTTGCCGGTGTTTGTTCAGGCGTGGTTTTGTCGGCATTGTTTGCAGTGTTCATTTTTACGAATCACGATCCAGAGGCGGGGATGGCGTTGATAGCCTTGCCCTGGTTCTTTGCAATCGGTTCAATTGTTGGCTTTCTTGTGGCGCTTTTCATTTGCCGAAAATGAATCTGGCTCGTCTCAATGACGAAACAACAATGCGTTCCTGAGACATTTATCATTTAGTTATTGGTGAAAACGGCTTGTGAACGTCCCGCCTCCCCGGGTGGACTAAACAAGTCGGCAATGGCCGCGCGCTTGCCGATTTCGTGATTTCAATTGTCTCATGTATGATCGTCGCTCAGGCGCGCCGTGAGGATGTATCTGAATAACGCTGCATCACGACGCATAAAAATATTAGGCACCGACGTCCGACTTGCACGTGCACTTGGAATGGAAGATCAACTGTCCGGGCCCGGTGACTACCGTTATGTGCTTACTGATATCAGGAGGATACGATGCGACAGGATTTTGCTTGTGGCCTGGCGGTCTTGCTGCTTTGTGTTTCCGGCGGTGCTGAACTTCAGGAATCCGATGCTCAGCGAATTCCCGGTGCTGTACCGTTGACGATCGGCACACCGGTAACAATCCAAAACGGTTTGCAATCCGCGCCAATTACAGTCGAGAACCGAGACGTTACGATTGTAAGACTTGGGCAGGGTCGATTTTCGCTTGACGATCAATCGCGGTTGACCGCGTCATTCAACGTCGCAGTGTCCCATTGCACAAACACCGAATACTGGATTCACGCTGCCGTCTTTGATCGGAATGGTAAGCTACTCGGTACGTCATCACACAGGATTGCCGTTTCCGACATCCGTTTGCCAGTTTCACCATGCATAATCCATGAACTGGAGTTTGATTTTGGCGTCTCTGCGAGGTTCGGTGTTGCCACGCAACTGGCTCTCTCCATTGGTGAACGCTAACAACGTGACAATCAGCAGAGAACCGATTCGTCTGACGTAACAGGCAGAATTTGAAGCATCGCGTAACGTCGCCGCTCGGTGACGCTGAACATAATGCGGCTCCGTCAAACCGTTTTACATGCCGTACATCAATCACATATCGATGTTGCCTGCCGCGATACCTGTCATAGTCTGTTTGGTATGGATGACCGCACCGGAGGCCTGTGGAAATGCAACCGAAGCAGCGTCCGGATTCGAGGAGCATGCCGTCGAGTTTCACAACCAGGCTGTCAACCTTGCCGGAAGCCTGCTATTGCCGAGGAGCGAAGCACCGGTCCCGGCCGTCATCTTTGTTCATGGCGCAGGCCACCACACCCGTGAGTCCCTCCGTGAGGTCGCTGAATATTTCGCGAGTCACGGTATAGCGGCGTTGATCTACGACAAGCGCGGAGTCGGGCAGTCGGGTGGCGTCTACGAGAGCCATCGGCCCTACGAGAATCTGGTCAATGACGCGCTTGCCGCTGTTGCCTTCCTGAAGCAGCGAGGCGATATCGCAGAATCGCAGATCGGCATCTGGGGACTTAGCCAAGGCGCCTACATCAGCGCCGCCGCTGCATCGCGGACCGACGATATTAAATACATCGTTGTCGCGGGAGCGTCAGTCGCTGATGGCATGATGTTCTACTATCGTGACAACCTGTTCCGTCTTTATGGGTTTTCGGGCACATTGCGTGACGTGGCCGAGAAAGCACACCTTGCCAAATATAGTCTGCCCCACAATTCGCCAGATGGCTTCGGCCTCTCTACTTTTGCCCCCCGCACCTATCCTCCGCCAGACCAATACCTGCATCCCGCCTGGAGCCAGGTTGACCAGCCGGTTTTGGCGATGTGGGGACAACTGGATCAACACGTTCCAGTTGGCGAAAGTGTCGCAGGTTTGAAACATTCGCTGGCTAATGCAAAAAATGAGAAATGGACTGTGATCATTCTGCCCAGGGCAGATCACGACCTGGGAATCTCCGAAACTGGAGCGACGCAGAGCAAGTGGCCTGGCTACGCACCCGAAGCATTGACAACGATGACGGATTGGGTGCATGCCGTAGTCGACGACCCATCTCAGGTTGGCACAAGGAGACAAGAAGGCTCCGCTGAAAACAGCGGGGTTGTTTCTAAATTGAAACGCTACGAAAGAATGCGATGGTACGGAAACGCGATAGTCCAGGCAGCACATTGGATCCTGTTCTTCATCGTTTTTCTGGCCAACACCATCGTTGGTGTACGGTGCTGTTTGACTCGATTGTGCCGGGGTCAGCCGAGTGCGGGATCCCAGGTATCCAACAAAGTTGTGAACTTCAAACGCGCGATCTGCGCACTCAACCTTTTGATTCTTGTCGCGCTCTCGATCACCATCTTACTAGTGCTTGACCAATGGCACCCGAGCTGCCCGCCCGTCCTGTTGTTCCTGCCACTACCGGGGACCGTTTCCACGCTCGCAACCATCGCCCTGCTGATTGTGCTCACCAGGACGCGCCGCGACCCTGACTGGTCGGCAGCCCGGAAAATGCGATTCTCATTCGATGTTCTGTGTTTGATCCTTTTTGTCCCGTTCATGCTGTACTGGAACCTGATCGGCCTTCGTTTTTGATAGTCTGTATTCGAATTCGCGTGAATCCGCAGGATCGGATCCCGACCAAAAATGATGCACAATTGGTGCGTTGCTGTCGGGGAAACGTTTTCGAAAAACCGCGAACTGGTCGACAGCCCTGTGCGAAAATACAGGGTCTTGTGAAGAGCTGGCTGCCAGGCACTGCCTCGTCTCATTCGAGCAGAATCGACTCCCCGATCTGGTCGTCCGCACGTTATCCGGCCTGATCGCTATTCGTGTATGGATGCATTTTCGCTACTCTTGTGAAGACTTTCGCAGGACGAAACGGAGTCACAAGAATGCACTTCCTGACTTATATCGCGGTTGTGGTATCTGCCTCCCAGGCAAGCACAAACCCGACGGACGTGGTCATTCCTCCAGAATTCCGGGGCGTTTGGAAGATTACGGCTGCGACCGATCACGGTGTCAACCAACCGCTTGCTGAAGATCCTGATGGATCACTTTCGGTTGGTGAATGCGGGATACTGGAAGTAGTTATTTGCGAGACTCGCGTGATCATTGTCGAAACGGATGGCGACGCAACAGTCGGTCAAACGCGAATTATCGCGACCGAGCCCGAACTAAAAATCGAATTGAGGGGGTATGGTTACCATGCAAAACAGAACGGCCCCAGCTTTGCGATACTCAAACTCATCGACGAACAAACAATGCAATTGGCATTCTGTGAACAAAGCTCGCGACGCGTGAATACCTCAACGGTTGGTCACCAGTTCGTTGTGACTGCCACGCGATAATGCCGGATCACAAACGGACCGACCAAAGTTCCGGCGCGCCGGGGTCACAACGCGAGCGGTTATGCTTCCCATTGAACCAGTTCGGAAAGCCACATCTGCACGTCCTGATGGTCGGAGCTGGAAGCGTTTTGATTGATCCATTTCCATTCGGCGGAGGTCACCACGCTCTCCATGCGTTCCTCGGATTGGTTGCGGGCGGCCAATTGATACGTCTGCAAAACGTCGTGCACCGTCTCCGCGAATCGCCGGTCGGCGACACTCAACAAGCTGCGTTCGATGTGGCAAATCAGCTCGTAATACGGACGCCAGGGTAACAAATAGCCAATCGGGATTTGCTGGAACACCTGGTAATCCGCCTGCGTGCGATGTTTTTGAATGAACACGTCCAGTGCGGGGTGAATCAGGTAAAACGGCGAATTGGGCAGTTCGAATTCCAGTTCACTCACCAGGTCGCCGGGCTGCTTGAAATGCTGGTATTGCCTGCCCGTATCGGGATCGTCGACGACGACGCCCAGTACGCCGGCCAGAAACAGTTCGCGAAACGGCTGGTAAAGGTCGTTGAAGTTTTCAAAATGCTCAATGGCATCGTCGGGCAATCCATTAAATTGTGCCGTGAGTTGCTTGACCTGAAACGGTTCGAGTACGTTGCATGGCAAGCTGGCGAGGAAACGCAGCCGGGTCTGTTTCTCGCGTAGCGAGTCCAGATAGATGCGCGTCTCGTCGAAAATCGACGGGATCAGCCCGGTCGCAGCCGTTTCACGAATGATCGTCCAGAATTTCTTTTCATTCAGCGACGTGCGGGCGGCTGACATCTCCGACGCGATGGCGACCAGGTCCCTTGGACGTCCAAACGTGTAGCGCCGAATCAGCTGAAAGCTGTCTTCCAAAAACGTCTGGCGTCCGCCAGTTACGACGTTCATCCCGATAAAGTCCTTGAACGACTCGGCGCCCTCGTAACATTGACTGAGACGGTCCAGCAGGTCAGCCAGTTCGGTCTCTGAATAACGCAGTACCGTCACTGCCCCGCGTAAATTCGACTTGATGTCCGATTCGTAGTTGCTGTACGCCTCGTCACGAATACTGGCAAAGACCTTGATGTGACTGTTGGAATTCATCAGGTCCCACGCCGCTTCGATCAAACCGGCCTGCACATTGATCCACGCCGCCGATCCAAAATTGCGGATGGCCTGATCCACTTTGTCGATAAAGAAATAGATGGGGGTGTGAACCTGGCGAAGTTTCTGATCGAGAAATCCCTCGGTTTCATCGATCAAACGGTTGAATTCGCTGACGGTCAGGTTCGTCAGTTCCTTGAACACAATCGTCGGTTCCGTATGGTGACCGGACAACCAGCGGCGTATTCGTTCGCTGAAGGGTCGCAGCTCGAACTGTTCATCCTCGTCGATCAGCTGGTCGCAGTACGAAATGGCGGAAATCCGCAATGCGGCGCTCCATAACCGTTTGGAGTTGGTCAATTCCGAAAGCGGAGATTCATATTTCTTCGATAGCGACCGCATCTCACCCATGAAGTCCAGGAACGGACGACCTTGCGGAACGAGCGTGATCGGTGAGCCGGACGTCTTGAATTCCTCAGTCAACAACAACCGCTTGTAGGTCAGCAGCAGGGTTTTACCGAGCCCCTTTGTGGCCGAGATAAAGTGTTTGTTTTTGCGTGTCAGAAAATTGGCAATGATTTCATTTTCAAACACGACCTGTTTCAGCTGACTGATGTCGATTTGATACGCGTCCGTGGCCCAGATTTGACCGGACACCAGCGGGCTGACGCCGTCGGCGGATCGATTGGACGTGTGTGCGGGCTGGATTCCCAGAGCACGGGCCGTTACATCGATTCGTTTGGCCAGTGCATCGACATGGTTGTGATCCGATTCGATCTTGGCGATCGGTCCCAAAATGGTTCGCCACAGCGGCTGTCGGGCCTCGAATTCCTGCAGCGACATGTCCAGCAGTACCGGGACCAACGCCGTACCTTCGCGATGAGCCTGCTGGATTTCGCGAGCCAGATCGGTCGATTCAATCGCTGCTCGCGAAATCAGGATGATGCTGGCCGAGGAATGCCGAATGGCGTCATCGGTTTGGGACAACAGGGACAGGCCGGGAATGGCGTCCCGCTGGTAATACCAACAGCCATATCCGAATTCGCGCAGATGTTGGGCAAGATGCCTGGCAAAGATCGAGTCTTCGGCTCCGTGGCAAATGAAGAAGTTGGTCTTTTCCCGGCCGGCGACTTCAGCCAGTTTACGAAAGAATACTTTTTCCTGATCGCAGCCGAGGGCTTCCGCGAATTCCTGACAGGTATCGAATCGGGTACCCGGATCCTTTGACCAGGCCCGCTGCAACGCCGTGTCAACTTCGAGCGGAAGCTCGGGAACCAATTCGGCCAGCGCTGGAGGGGTTTCGCTGAGGTGTTTCTGGATGAATTCCTCGTTTGATTCTGCTTCGAATACCTTGCGACCCGTCAATAGCTCGAAAAAGACGCAGGCCAAGGCATACTGATCGGTGCGGCCATCAATCGGTTTGCCGGCCGCCTGTTCGGGCGAACAATAAGCCGGAGTGCCTGCAAAATCCGGCCGCTCCGATTCGTTGGCGAAATCACGGGCAATGCCGAAATCGAGGATCTTGTAGTCGCCGTTTGTCGAGCGGCAAATGTTTTCGGGCTTGAGGTCACGATGCACAATGCCCTGTCCGTGCGCAAAATCCAGCGCGCGGGCAAGATCCGTGATCACGTCGCGAGCTTTTTCCAGATCGCAAGTTCCGTGTTCTTGCAGCAAACTCCGCAAGTTGTTCCCGTCCACGAATTCAAACACGGTGTACGATCGCCCGCCATGAAACCCGAAGTCATGCACCGTGGCGATGCCCGGGTGATTCAGGTTGGCTCCCATGCGGGCTTCCCGAGCGAGCATTTGCTCGTAAAAATTCTGTTCGTCATGAATGCGGCTGCTGGACACGATCTTGATGGCCACCTGCCTGTCCAGTCGCTGATCGCGAGCCAAAAAGACTTGCCCCATGCCGCCCTGCCCGATACACGAAGCCAGTAAATAACGCCCGCCGACAATCACGCCCGGAGCAAAATACTGCGACAGGTGCAGGGATTCATCATCATCCAGCGCCGGCACAATGCGTCCGTCGACGGTTGAGATACAGAACTGTCGCGATTCGTCGAGCCGGTCGTTCATGGCCTGTCGTTTTGGTTGACTCAGTATGGATCGTGTTCCGCAAATCTAGTCGGTCGAAGACGCAGGCGGATCTTGCGGCAAGGCAGGCAGTTTGTCCAACACCATTTGTACGGTATCACGCCCCAGTCTTTCAAAGATCGCAACGGTATCCCAAAACTCGGTGTCCAGCGGCTGAACCCTGGCCTGATCCAGATAGACAACGATGCCTGACCAGGCATCTGGAGCTCCGGGCAGGTAGACCGTCACCAGCTCGTTTTTGCCGCGTTCGATTTCGAAACCGATTCGCAAGCAGTCCTGCATTCGCGCCACGACCGGTTTCATGTTGGGCCTGAGTTCAGGTCCGCCCAGTGTGCCACGCATCTGTTCCTTGATAATCGTGTAGCGGGGAAACAGCAGCGCAATGTTTTTCTCAAAATACCTGGAGATCCGCTGACCGATAGACCGTCGGGCAATGACTCCGGCCACGAAACAGGTCAGTACGACAATCGCCAGTGCAATCCCCAGCAGCAAGGCAATCCCGCCGGGAGTTTTCAGGGGCAGGATGCCATACAGAGCTTCCGCGATGGTCATCACGATCGGAACGAGCTGGCCGATCAGGGCGCCGAGCACAATCAGTGGCAACAGGAAAAACAGGCCACCGAGCGCGGTGGTTTTCAAAAAACCAAAGTGTTTCTTCGCCTCTTTCATCGCTTATCGACTCCGCAACAGCAACATCGTACGGGATTGCAGCTAAACGCCAGCAATGCATTGTAGCGATTCAGAGTGAACAGCGGCGATCGGCCATCGCCAACTTCGCAGTCAGGTCGAAGCGATCAGGCGGGCAACCAACGCTGGTCAAATCGGTGCAGACCCGCGTCGCGCGCGATCGCAAAAGCCTCGTCCAAATCACTGGCCTGGGGCCGGCAATTGATCTCATGATATTTCGGTTCGCCTTTTCGACCGATCTGGCCCACTTCATAATCCGGACGATACTGACCCATGATGTTAATCCATGTGTCGGGCGAAACTTCTTCGGCCAACCACCGAAAAATCGCCGACGACTCTTCCTGTTGTCCGGGCATCACCAGATGACGGACGAGAACACCGCGTCGAGCCAGCCCATCAGGCCCGAATTTCAGGTCGCCGACCTGGCGATGCATTTCCAGAATGGCGTCACGTGTCCGTTCAGGATAATCGGGTGCCTTGGCCAGTCGTTTGGCTGTCTGGCGTTTCCAGAACTTGAAATCCGGCATGTAGATGTCCACGATCCCGTCCAGCAACTTGAGCGATTCGACAGAGTCGTAACCGCTGGTGTTGTAGACGATGGGCAAGTTCAATCCGCGTGGAATCGCTTCCGCAATCGCTTCCAGCACCTGCGGAACCACATGTTCGGGCGTCACAAAATTGATGTTATGACAGCCGCGATCCTGCAGTCCCAGCATCAGGTCAGAAATTTCCTGCGGTTCCATTTCGTGATCGGTTGACTGATGGCTGATATCCCAATTCTGGCAGAACACGCATCGCAAGTTGCAAAGGCTGAAAAAAATCGTGCCCGAGCCATGCCAGCCACGCAAACAGTCTTCTTCACCAAAGTGCTGGATCCTTCAGTTCGCGCAGCCCCGCCGCAACTCTCTTGTCCATCTCGGCCGACGAAAGCGAGAGGTACGCTGGCTCAAAGGGGTCGCAAATAAATCTGGTATGGGAAGTCATGCCAATATTATAGCGCTGATCCGGCAGGCCCAACGCAAGCCACACGGCTGTAAAATTCCGTTATTCTGTGGGGATGCCCCAAAAGACTGGTACGGAAAGAAAATTTGATTGTATTGTCGCAGGCTCCTGCGTGCTGGACTTGTTGTGTCGCCCTGTCGACCTGCGTCAGCCGATTGGCGTGGGAATGCTGCATCGGACAGAGCCCTTGCAGGCCGTTGCCGGGGGCATCACGGCCAATGCCGGCATCACCATGTCTCGACTCGGCTTGCGAACCGGCGTGTTCTCTTATGTAGGGAATGACACGTGGGGACAAGTCGTCAGGGAGAATTTCGAGACCAATGGCGTCGTGACCACACAGTTATTGCGGCATCCCGTGGAACCTACCAGCACCACGATCGTGACGATCGCGGAGGACGGCGAGCGGTCGTTTTTTCACTGTGTCGGAGCTCCTCGGTCGCTGGATGCCGATTCCTTCCTGGATTTCATGACTTTGTGGCGTGATACGCGGTGCCTGTTGCTCGGATATTATTCGCTCCTTCCCAAACTCGAAGACTGCTTGCCCGAGGTCTTTTCGGAACTTCGCAATGTCGGGTGCATGACGGCACTGGACGCAGCCGGCGACGGCGGAACCATGGAGCCGCTACAGGAAATCCTGCCGCAACTGGATGTATGGGTTCCGTCGCTGGCCGAAGCCCGGAATCAGACCGGGTTAAACGATCCCGAACAAATGATCGACGTTTACCGCAAGTGCGGTGCGCCGGGCGTGTTAGGCGTCAAACTGGGTGGTGACCAGGGTGTGCTGTTGTCTGCCTCTCGCGGCAACTATGTCCATGTCTCCAGTTGCCAGCCGCCAGGCGAAATTATTGATACGACAGGGGCAGGTGATTGTTTCTATGCCGGGTTGTTGACTGGATTGCTGCAAGGCAGGTCTTTGCGGGACGCCGGCACACTTGGTTGCGCGGCCGCCGCCTGTTGCGTGACTACGCTGGGAGGCAGTACTGGCGGCAGGTCGCTGGGCGAAACCCTGGCGATCGCTGGCCTCACCAGTTAGTGCCCGTTTCAGGGAATTGGCGGTTGTGGAATGTACCGCGCGCGAATTCGCCCGGGCTGTGCGAACCCTGATAATTCCATGGCCCCGATACTGGCCGTATCATGTTGGCTGGCTGCGGCACACGATTTGCCATCTCGGCTGGCGTCGCGCAGCGCTGCCCGGTGGTGACGCTGCCCTTTGTCAAGTTTCCAATTGTCAAAAATATCCCGGAACGAACCACCCATGTCAGATGCGAAATTTTTGATTGAAGCGTATTGTAACGAGTTAGGCCCGGCAAAAGTGGTGCACATGTTCGAGCCCGCTTCGCAGCTTCGCGCGATCCTTGTGATCGATAACGTCGCGCTCGGCCCGTCGATCGGCGGAGTGCGCATGGCAAACGACGTGTCAATGGAGGAAGTGTTTCGTCTGGCGCGGGCCATGACGTTGAAGAATGCCGCCGCTGGTTTGGCGCATGGCGGCGGCAAGGCCGGCATCGTGGCTGATCCGAAAACGTGCGACAAGCAACGCTTGATCAGGGCGTTTGCCCGGGCCATTCGACAACTTGAGGACTACATTCCGGGTCCGGACATGGGCACCGATGAACAATGCATGGCGTGGGTCCAGGAGGAAATTGGCCGGGCTGTAGGGTTGCCTCGGGAACTAGGTGGCATTCCGCTGGACGAAATCGGAGCGACAGGCTACGGGCTTGCGTCGTGCGCTGAAGTCGCATGCGAGTTCTGCGACCTGCAGTTATCTGGAGCACGGGTTGCCATCGAGGGATACGGAAACGTAGGACACCACGCCGCCGGGTTCCTCGCTGAAAAGGGTGCCATCCTGGTAGCGGCCAGCGACACTGGTGGCACAGTTTTTAATCCGCGGGGCATTGATGTTCAGGAGTTATCGGCGATCAAGGCCAGAGAGGGCAACGTGACGGCGTTGCCAGGCGGGCAAAAGCTGGAAAATGCGGATATCTTCGGGCTCGATTGTGACATTCTGGTCCCCGCGGCACGGCCGGATTGCATTCACGCGGGCAACGTTAACGACATCAAGGCCCGAATGATCCTGCAAGGCGCCAACATTCCTGCTACCGCCGAAGCCGAACGCATCCTGTTCGAACGTGGCGTGATCAACGTGCCAGGATGTTCCGGACGGACGTGCCGGCGTTCAGGACCGACACGTCAGACGGGATCGCACATCCCTCGAGACAGCCTCGGGCCACGGCGGGACCGAAGCCGGCGCATTCGAGGAAATTCATGGCAAGATCAGTGCGAATACGCGTGAAGTCCTCTCGCGTAGCCGCGATAAAATGATTGAGCCGCGGGCAGCCGCCGACGCGATGGCGCGGGAGCGCGTTATCGCAGCCATGCAACCTGTGCAGGCCTGATCAAACCATGAGCGAATTACGATGGCACTGCTGGGCCGTCGATCGACTGGCCCTAATTCCACTGCCGGGCACGATACGCATGAAGGCTTGAGCAGACCGCCTCAAAGTGTCCCTGCAGTTCGACGAGATATTTTTGCGATTCCTTGATGTTGCCGGCCACCGCAAGGTCTTCGACTGTCTGCGCACATTGCAGAGCACGAGGAGGATTCAGAAACAGCATCGAGCCTTTCAGGGAATGAGCAGCCGTTTGCAAGGCTGTTTCGTCGTTGCAGTTGGCAGCCTCAATCGCTTGCTTCATCAGTCGCGGCGTGTCGTCCAGAAAGATCTCGAGCAACTGGCGTAACAACTCAGTGTCGCCGTTGACGTTGTCCAGTATTTCAGGCCAGCACAGCAAGTCTTCCGATGGCGCCGCTTGCGAGACGAATTCGGCAGTGCTTGCCCGGGTGGCTGAATCCGCGAACAACTCTTCGAGCTTGTCGCAGACATCCTGCAAACGGATCGGCTTGCTGAGATAGTCGTCCATGCCGGCGGCCAAACACCGTTCGCGATCTCCCTTCATGGCATGCGCGGTCATAGCGACGACCGGTACGTGCTTTGTCCCCTGAGCTTCGCGGCGACGCAATTCGCGGGTCGCGGCAAGGCCGTCCATCTCGGGCATTTGCACATCCATCAGCACCAGATCGAATTGATCGTGCTCAAGTTTTTGCAGCGCTTCCACTCCGGTGGTCGCCACGACGACCTGGTGACCCAGTTTTTCCAGGATGCCCAAAGCAAGTTTCTGGTTCACAAAGTTATCCTCGGCCAGCAGGATGCGTAACTCGGCCAGCGACCGATCGATGTCACTTGCGGGCGAGTCAGCATCGGGCGAGGTTGCGGCCATGCCGATGGCGTTCAGTGACGCGATGACGGCGTTGTACATCTCCGACTGTTTGGCGGGCTTGATCAGATGTTGCGTGATGCCAAGTGAATGCAGTCGCGAGGCATCATCGGGTCGTGCGCCGGAAGTCAGCATGATGACGCTGGCCGAGTCCAGCATCTCGTTGTTCACGACTTCTCCGGCCAGCATGATTCCGTCCATTTCCGGCATGTTTACATCTGAAATGAGCAGTTTGAACGGATCGTCCTCTTCGCGGGCGTCCGTCAGGGCCTGCAGCGCGTGGTGACCGCCGGAAGTAGTCATGGCATTCATGCCCCAGTTCGTCAGCATGTCCTTGAGGATGCGCCGGTTGGTGGCGTTGTCGTCGACGATAAGTACACGAACGCCATGAATGTTGATGGGCGAATCAAGCTGCCGTGAGGCGGGCCGGGTGTGATCGATCGTCAGCGGCAATTCGAACTGGAACTTGCTTCCATCGCCTTCCTTGCTTTCCACCCAGATCCGCCCATCCATCATCTGTACCAGCCTTGCCGAAATGGCCAGACCCAGTCCGGTACCGCCGTACTTGCGTGTGGTTGAGGCGTCGGCCTGTTCGAATTCCTTGAAGATCTTCGCGCAATGTTCCTGAGCGATACCGATACCGGTATCGCTGACAGCGAATTGCAAGGTGACATCGGAAGCCGATTGCCGGGCGATGTCAATTTCCAATACCACTTCGCCATTCTCGGTAAACTTGATGGCGTTGCCGACGAGGTTAACGACAATTTGCCGAATCCGTCCCGGGTCTCCTTGCAGGTATTTGGGGATTTTCTGATCGACACGGAACAGCAGTTCCAGCCCCTTTTCATGGGCACGAAACGCCAGTCCTTTCATGGAATCGCCCAGCGTTTCGCGAATGTCGAACGTCGTGCGGTCCAGTTCCAGCTTGCCCGCTTCGATTTTCGAAAAATCAAGAATATCGTTGATCAGGGCCAGCAGCGCTTCGCCCGAGGCCTGAACCATGCGCAGGTATTCGTGTTGCGTCTGGGTCAGCCGGGTTTCCAGCAACAGATCCGTCATGCCGATAATGGCATTCATGGGGGTGCGAATTTCGTGGCTCATATTGGCCAGGAAATCGCTTTTGGCCCGATTGGCATCGTCGGCCGCTTCCTTGGCAGCCTTTAACTGCTCTCGCTCCGCCATCAGGGCGTTTTCGGCTTCCCGCTGTTCGGTGATGTCCCAGAAAATAGTCTGAATCCCTATGACCTCGCCTTGATCATTCCAGACCGGTCCTTTGCGGGACGCGTAATAGTGAATCTTGCCATCCACTTCGTCGTCGAAGACGTCTTCCAGGACTTGTCCGGAGCGCATTACGCGTTCGTCTTCTTCCCGCGCATCAGCGGCAAAGTCCGCCGGATAGAAATCGCCTACCGTTTTGCCCACGATCTCTTCCGGGCGTTTTCCGAACAGGGCCGCGAATTTGTCGTTGACGAAAACGATCGTCCCGTCACGGTCCTTGCGCAGAAAACAGGCCGGAATGCTGTTTACGAGCGACAGAAACAGGGATTTGCTGTCGCGCAAATCTCCCGCGTTTGGCGAAAGTTCGTGCATGCCATCGCGTCTCGTTGCCTTACCGGCCATGGCTTTTTCCTGCCATACAAATTGGACGAAGACCCTGCAACACGACATCGTTCCGTGCATGATGCCGCTGGTCTCTGACGCGCAAGGTCCCCTGTGAGGGGGGACCGAGCGGCGTACATCATCCAGTGTACTCAATTTTCCGATGACTCTGCAGAATCAGCGAAAAAATGTCCGGCTCTGGACGGCTTGTGAACCTGCCATCGGGGCCATCACCGTCGTGCTGGATGTTGGTGAAGACCAGGTATGCCGGTCAGTCGGGTTATGCGAGGGTAAGCACGGTGGGAAAAAGACCAAAAAATCACGGTTTGCCACCGCTGGTCCCCGCCTCAAACTCGCGCGCCAGTTTATAATCAGGTCTGGACCCGGTGGTGGACGGAACTGCCAGAACGGATGCCGAGTCGCAGCCTCGCCCGTGTGAACAGGCTCGCACAATCGGTGTCATCACGCCGAATTCCAGTTGGCAGTTAACGCCTGGCAAGGCGATGAGCCATTCCCCTTTTTGAATGGTGCGAATCCCTGCGATTCTCGCATCCGTCCTGTTTCGCCACCGCAGCAAACGCTCGTTGCGTGCAACGGTCAAGCAATTTGGCATAAATAACAACAAGCAGTTGCCGTTGTTTTCCTTTCAGCGGCATGATTTCACCACGACACCCTGTGAGTCTTCAACTATGAACGATGTTGAAATCCCGGACGTATTGTCGTTTCGCGGCTTTGTACAGTCCCTGTTCCGCCACAAGCTGGTTTTGATCCTCACCTTTGTGGTGGTATTCGGCCTGATCAGTGTGTACACGATTTATCGTGGACGGGACTACGAATCCACATCCAAGCTGTTTATTAGAATGGGACGGGAAACGGTCTCCATTGATCCAATCGCCGAGGCCAGCGGTCAGGTGGTTGGCGTGACCAATACGCAGGATCGCGAAATCAACTCGGTCGTTTCCATTCTTATGAACCGTGACTTGCTCGAGCAGGTCGTGGACCAGGTCGGTGTGGAGACCGTTCTGGATGGTCTGACTGAAGATGGCGAGAAAACCGAATCGCCGCTCAAGGAAGCCATCTTCGGTGCGCGAGCCTGGGTGTTCGATACGGCACGTGGCATGGGATTGCTGGAAACAGTTACCCCGCGTGAGGAAGCTATTGGCTCATTGCGTGATTCGCTGGAGGTATCCGCAACCGAGGCTTCTGCGGTGGTCAAGGTTGCCGTGCTGGCAGATTCGCCCAAGCTTGCACAGTTGCTGAATCAAAAAGTCATTGATGCCTACAAGACCTTTCACGCGCGAGCCAACAGTTCCACCGGTTCACTGGAATTCTTCGACTCACAAGCCGAGCGGCTGGAAAAACAGCTCTTGGAAGCGACTCGCAAGCTGGCCAGCAAGAAAATCGAGTACGACATCGTTTCGCTGGATGTAAAACAGGAAATGATGGAGCAGAAACTGCTGTCGATCGATGATTTGTTGATGCGTGCCACGACCAACCTGGCCTCCTCGACATCCAAAATTGCCGCACTGGAAGGCCAGCTGGAGCAGGAAGAGGCTCTGGTCCAGTCATCCGAGGTCGAGGGCATGGCCAACACGGTTAGGGCCGCCATGCGTGACCAGCTGTTCCAGTTGCAGATTCTGGAATCCGAACGACTTAGCCGGTACTCGCCCGAACATCACAAGGTGCGGGAAATTCAGGATCAGATCAAGCAAGTCCGGTCCATCTTTGAGGGCGAAGCCCAGCAGGTGCAGGTCACCTCCAGCGTCAACCAGGTTCAACAGCAATTGCGAATCAGCCTGCTGAATGAACAGGCCGCCATCGCCTCGCTCAACGCCCAGATCGACGCGCTCAAATCGCAACGACAGGCATTGAAGGAGGAAATTG
This sequence comes from uncultured Pirellulaceae bacterium, assembly GCA_947258905.1. Taxonomy (GTDB): domain Bacteria; phylum Planctomycetota; class Planctomycetia; order Pirellulales; family Pirellulaceae; genus CAJQPP01. The sequence continues at coordinate 15,805 of CAMYKF010000708.1, forward strand.
GGGGATTGAATGCGTGCGAATTCGAGATGCTGGAACTGCAACGAACCGTGGAAGTTCTGGATATCAACTACCGTCAGTATGTCGAGAATCTGGAGCAGGTTCGCATCGTCAAGGAACTTGAGGACCAAAGCATTTCCAATATTAACGTCGTGCAGCAGCCGTCGCTGGTGGAAACGCCGGTTGGCCCCAACAACATGTCGATGTATGCAATCGGTTTGGTTATCGCGATTTGTGCCAGTTTTGGCATGGCAGTGTTGTGCGAGTTGTATTGGCCTTCGCGGACTCGCAATGTCGCACCTGCCTCGGCCCCTGTTCCTGCGACATCCCCCAACCGTAACGGAGCTCGCGCCGCGCAAACCGTCGCAGAAGCTGCCGAACGCCCGCTGGAAGCGGATGTACCGGCCTAGTCAAACCTTACTCACGCCCCCGCTGTATTGACGTCAACGGTTCGCCACTCAGTTTCTGAGTCCCCGCCGCGAACCTGTTGATGCAAGCCAAAATGGATTTGGTTGTGTTACGAACATTGCCAAAAACGCGAAAACCGTTGATGGACTGGTACGCAAGCGCCCGTCAAAAGACTGCCGTGCGGGCCTCCCTTGCCATTGGCGACCAGGCCATCATCAGCGGCATCGGCTTCATCACCAGCGTCGTGGTGGGCCGGGTGGCTGGCCGCGCTGAACTGGGTGTCTACACGCTGGGCATGAGCGTTGTATTCCTGGCCATGTCCTTCCAGCAGTCGCTGATCTCCGCGCCGCACACGATTTTTGTGATAAGACACAAGGGCCGTGATCGCGCGGAATACAACGGCAGCATCCTGTTTCAATTTCTCAGTCTCAACCTGCTGATCATGGTCGCCATCGGGCTGACGGCAGGAGTCATGCTGGCCGGGTTCGGGTCGCAGGATTCGGCCACGTTGCTGGCGCTGCTAATGCTGATTTGCCCGGCTGTGCTGATCCGGGAATTCGGACGCCGTTTTCTGTTCGCGGATTTTCGTGTCGGCAGTGCACTGGTTTTGGACGCCAGCATTGCCGCCTTGCAACTGGGCATGTTGTGGCTGCTGGTGTCCAGTGGCTTGCTAACTGGCAAGACAGCGTTGCTGGCCGTTGCGATCGCGTGTGCGGTATCAGGCATTATCTGGCTGGTGCGCAGCCTGCACGCGTTCCATATTTCCAAAGACAACCTCTTGCCGGAAATGCGCCGCAGCTGGAACTTTGGTCGCTGGATTTTTGGCGGTCAGGTTTCCGCGGCGCTGGTCATGGTCACACTCAACTGGCTGTTGGCCGGATTCAAAGGCACCACTGCCACTGGCGTGTTCGGCGCATGCATGATGCTGATCATGCTGTCCAACCCGTTTATTATCG
>CAMYKF010000709.1 GCA_947258905.1 uncultured Pirellulaceae bacterium
AGCGGCCCGACGCCGCAGCTCGAACAGCACCAGGGCGGCGGCTACCGTCACGTTGAGCGACTCGACCGGCGCTTCCATGACGACGCGCAGGTGGAGGTCGGCCAGCCGGGAGGACTCGTCCGAAAGCCCCGGACCCTCGGCTCCCAGCGCCAGGACGAGCCAAATAGCAGTGATAGACATGCCGGCATAAAGAACCCGCGGATGACCTCCAAACCGGATCCGCCGGCGTCGGCCTGCACCTATCTTCCGGCTCTTGACGTTCAAAGCGCTATCCTCGGATCCAAGGCGACCGTTACGATGTCGACGATGAAATTGACGATAACGATGGCACAGGCGAAGACCATCGTGATGGCCATCACCACCATATAGTCACGGGTGAATATGGAACTGACCAATAGGGAGCCCAATCCCGGTACGGAGAAGACCGTCTCTATAACCACGGTGCCACCAATCAGCCAGCCTAAATTAACCCCGAGCAGATTAATGGTGGGGATCAACGAATTGCGTATTACGTGGCGCAGAAATATCCAGCGCTCCGGCAGACCTTTGGCACGGGACGCCGCAACATAGTCGGAATCCATCTCGACCAGCAGACTGGCTCGCAGGTTGCGAACCAGCACCGCCGACAGTGCGATGGCAATGGTCAACGACGGCAGGAACAGATGATGCAGGTGTTCGACGAAAGTCCTGCCGTAGCCGGATACCGGAAATTGGCCCAACCAGACGCTGAAAACGATCATCATCATTATGCCCAGCCAAAAGGCCGGAAAGCCTAATCCGACTGTGGAAACCAATCGTATGATGTGGTCCGGGAATCGCCCTCGGTAAATTGCCGCTATTATTGCCAGCGGCAGCGTTAGTGCCAGGGCGAAGACCAGGCCGTAGGTCAGCAGGAAAAATGTTGCTGAAATTCTTTCACCGATCAGCGCGAGCACCGGCATTTTGAAGACAATCGAGCGGCCCATATCTCCTTTCGCAAGGTTTACGAGGAAATAGCCGTATTGAATGTAGATGGGTTTGTCGAGACCGTACTGGGCGTGAACCGCATCGATGACTTCCTGGGTTGCACGCGGGCCGAGCAAAATGCGGACCGGATCTCCGGGTATCGAATGGATCAAAATGAACGTAATCAGACTGATTCCGAAGAGAACGGGAATCATCTGAATCGGTCGAAAGATAACGAAAATCGGTAACCGGCAGTCCCTTGTGGTAGGTAACAAAGCCAAGGTTGGCCCCGGACCGGTTGCCGGTGGTCGACGGTGGCTGCAGGGAAATGGACGCGGGCTGACCTTCCAGCGAAAACCGCAGTTCCGCGTAGGCCACGATCTCGGCATCGTCCGGCTGATCGGGGACCGGGTCGCCTGTTATTTCGTCCCGCTTGATGCGTTTGCGTAGTGTGAAGCTGGCAACCTCGCCGTCTAGCGATTGCCCGGTCGCATTGCGGACCACCCAGTCTTCGGCAAAGAACTTCTTCAACCGGTCGTTGAGCGGCTCATCACCCAGTTTCAGCCGCTGATAAAGATCGTCGGGCAACAAATTGTCAAATGCGCCCAAGTCAGCAGCTCCAATCTCCAGTTCCACGCGGACCGCGTCATCTTCCACAAAGATCTCGGCAATCGTGGTCGCCGACATGGCTTTGGTGACGACAATGGCGTCGCCAGACGTCCGGGGTGGAACGGCAGCGCAGGTTAACGCGAAGACGAACAGCGATAGAAACAATCGACGCATGGGTGCGGTAGGGGGCGCTTGCATTTTTGGACAGGATAGCAGGATTCACACGTGATTGAACTTCATGCTGATCGCCCTGTACATCCTGTCAAAAACTGATGTGTCGCGATTAATTTTCCCCGCCGGCCTTGCTCCCGCGATACTTCGTGACCAGCCAGATGATCACGAGCAACAGCAGCGATCCGGCCAAAGCGGAAATCAGGTCTTCCAGGGTCACCTTGAACTCACCCAGTCCCAGATCGACGTTGAACAGGTTGAACAAGACGCCGCCGATCACAGCACCGACAAGGCCAATTCCCAGATTGATCCAGTGCCCGAACCCTTCCTTTTTCCTCTTCACAACCATGCCCACCAGGGAACCCGCCAGGCCTCCGACGATTAGCCAGGTCACCAGCTCGGGAAGTGTGATATTCATTGACGATTGCCTTTCCGCACGAGATTGGTGCCGGGCGCCTGCAAGTTGATTCCGGACCGGCTGAGTCGATGATAGTTATTTGGGCAGCCAGATGCCAGGCATCGCTGTTCGGGCATGATTCGTGGCTGCGGCATCTTGCCGCAGTTTCACTCAACCATACTGCGGCTGGAAGCCACAGTCACAAGTCATTATTGCGCCTGGAAGCCACAGCCACCCTGCTATTCCTGAGGTTCCTCCAGGCGAACCAGCAACCATTGTTGCGATTCGCCATTGTCAAAGTGCAACAAGGCAGGAAGTTCGTCCTCAGTCAGATTGGCCATGCCGGCCTCCATGATCGGCCAGTTTTCGCCAACCGGCCCCCATGCGGCACGCTGACTGTCCTGATCAATCATGCCTTCCACTTCAAACGCATCACCAGTGGCCTCGTTCTGCACCGAGCCGGCAATAATGCCTTCGCGGCTGATTGCCAGCTGCAAGAAAATGGTCGGTTCCGGTCCGGAGTCCTCGCCATCGTCCTGACACACGGCAAACACACCCAGCGGTAGCCACTCGACGTTATCGGGTTGTACTTCAGCGGGAACGGACTGCGCCAACGTTTGCGCCTGCACGGCAAATTCGTCGAGCGTCGCAACCTGCGAGTTGTCGACATAGACCGCGCTGTTGTCGACGTAGACGTTCATGCCCCAGTTCCAGTACCGAGGCTGTGACCAGCGCCATGCCCCCCACGAAGCCACTGCGGTCCAGGTTCCCCACCGCCACCAGTTGACGTTTTGTCGCCCCCAGCCCCAACGCCAATTGGAATGACTGCCCCAAAAAGCGGAATTCCAGCGCGGTACCCGTCCGGGATTCGCGCGAAATCCAGCCCGCACGTTGACGGTTCGTGAATGACGCACCGTCGTACGTTGGTTCCAGTTGTTTTGCGAAATTCGACCTGGGCGACTGCCCGCCGGTCGCCGATCGCCTGGACGTGTGCCGGGACGGTCACCAGGCCGTGTGCCTGGGCGGTCGCCGGGTCTGGTTCCCGGACGATCACCGGGTCGTTCACCAGGTCTGCCTGCGCCCGGACGATCTCCGGGTTGTCCGACTCCCGGTCGATCACCACCCGGTCGATCACCGGGTCGTGTTTCAGGCCGGTTGCTGAGAAAGTCACCGGCTGCGCCGCCGGCACCGCTGCCCGGTCGGGTGCCACTGCCGGGTCGAGTTCCGGGGCGGCTGCCCACATCGAGGAAGTCGTTAAGTTGGCCTTGCGAAGGGCCACTGCCGGCACCGGGGCGATTACCTGCTCCGGGACGCGTTTCGGCACCGGGACGAGTTGTCCCGCCACCTGGCCGGTTTCCTGCCCCAGGCTGATTTCCACCGCCGGGTCGCACATTCGGATTCTGGATTCGGTTACCGCCGCCGCCACTGCCGGGACGCGTGTTACCGCCACCGGGCCGTACATTGGGATTCTGGATGCGGGTACCACCACCTGCTCCACCGCGGTTACCAACATTGCCACGATTGCTGCCGCCTGACGGCCGCTGGCCCATCGAAGGGCTTCGCCCGCCGCCGGCACGTCCGCCACCGCCGCCACGTTGCATACCACCACCGCCGCGTTGCATGCCACCACCGCCACGAGCCCCGCCTCCGCGACCGCCGCCTCCGCGACCACGCTGGGCGAGAGTATCGTCACAAATCCACATGCCGATCAGTATCAAACAAACAGTGCAAAAGGCGATTTTGAAAAGGCGGCTCATGTATATGTCTTTCGGTTTGGTTGTTTGTTTTTTGGCGACAGCAAATCTTCGTCGTCGTCGTAATCGTCGTCGGAATGAGCGCCCTCGAATTACGACGACGACAACGACGACGACAACGATTTCTTATTCGCGCACAATCACCACTTCATCAATATTGGGCAGCAGTTCACCGCCAACGATGCGCTGGGTTTTTTGCCAGCCGTAACTGTTGTCATCAATGGGTCGAAAGACGCTGGTGAATGATCCGCGCGATCCGTCAGCCAGTGTGCCCACGGACTGGACGTACCAACGGTCTCCGTCCAATGTCCATTTGCCCTCGACCAATCCACCAGCAGAATCAAATAACCAGGAACGGACCTGCTGCTCGGCAGGGTCCCAGCCGATGATCTGCAGTCCCGAAGAAGTCACTCCGTCCTCCGTCTCCACGCGGTACGTGCGTGCAATGTAGGTCCGGTTGCGAGTCCAAAAGCACTCCATGCGAATCGTGGCGTCTTCGGTTTGATCGACCCACGATCCGATCAGCCATTCGAGGTCCTGTAATTGCTGGTAACGCGAATCATCCTCTGGCGGTTCGTCCTCGGTCATGCGGTCAATCAGCCACTTGCCATCCTGTTCAACGTAGATGCCGCGGTAGGAAGTGACTTCGGTCGTATCATCGTCAAAGACAACCGTGGCGATGCCGCGTTCCAGCGCCACATTGGGCGAAATAAACTGGATCGACTCGGTGTCCACAATCAGCTGTCGTCCGGTTTCATCGCTGAATATCCCGGTTAGCCCGGCGATCATTGCATCGCGACCCTCAACCCGGAAGCCGGTCGTCTTGTCGACATACACACCGTCGGGCGACCAGTAGCTGGCGGTGGTCTCCGCATCGCGCGCATTAAAGGCGGCTACATAGCCGGCGATGGTTTCACGCAGGGCCTTTTCTTCTTCAGCGAAACGCGCGGGCTGCGCTTCAGCTTCGGCAGTCGGTTGTTCCTGCGCTGCGGGTTCCTGGGCCAGCGCGGATAGTCCTGGGATAATCAGTATCAGCCAGACACCGACATTTGCTGGATGTTTTCGCATGTTATGGACTCGATTTGTTTTTCCTTGACAAGGCCAGGGGCCTGCGATGTAAGCCGCCCATTAGACCCGCTTGACAATACAAGCGGTATCAAAAAAACGCAATTTGCCGGGTTTTTGGAAATCCGCAGCGCTATTCGGCGATCGGGTTACCGGTCACAGCTTCATACGGGTTGGCTCCGGCGGTGGCCGTGTTGTCAGGATGCGTGCCCGGCATGATTTCTTTGTGTTCGTCTAAATGTTCAAACTTTAGCGCAACCGATGACAGCAAGCACGTGCAAAACCGGTACCAGGCCCGAGCTTTAGCCCGGGTTATATGTGACAAGAAATAATAGTCGGCGTTCAGTGGTACCCGACGTAACGTCGGGCCTATTATTTGACTCGCAATCAACCGCTCAGATTGAGTAAATCGCCAGAGTCCATTTCTGTTCCCTCTCGTCTCGAGGGTGACAGGGCCAAGGTGAGGGGTGGATGAATTCGAGTTGCAAATTCACTGAAAAATGCCACGTAATTCCCCCATCCGGCCTTCTCGGGCCTTCTGCCGGCGCGCCGGGATTCTCCTCCCTCAAGGTGGCATTGGTATCTACAAAACGCCAAGCCGGAGGCTTGACAGCAATTAGCCGGTGGTTGAGCGAAGCGATACCACCGGATGCTTGTCGACCAATCGTTGTGCATCCCGCAGGGATGCCAGCAATGCAGGGCCAATTCTTGTGGTGCTGCGACCCCTTCAGGGTCGCCCTTTTTATGGGAACCGGATCCGCGGGTACGCTTCGCGACCCGGGGCTAATTGCTCGCATCCCTGCGGGATTATTGGATGTATGGAGATGTGTAGATACCAATGCTCAAGGTGGGAGAAGGGAACGAGTTCTATGTGCGCAACGATGGGCACGTGCTCTTTATTGGGTCTCGTCACTCCATCGCATCGACGTCTTCAGCCTCCCGAGTCGGCCGTTGCCAGGGCAACGAACCATTCAGTTCCAGCTCCAGCGCAAAACTGAGGAAAGTACGGATGAGAACCAGCAATCCGTGCTGTCCCAGTGACGTGAACGTCAGGTCGACCACGAGCGTCTTGATGATATCCGCTGCGATAAGCAGCAAGACCGCCGCCAGCTCCACGCCCAGCGCCGCGTGCTCAAAAAATTTCTTGAAGTTTATGATCTTGTCGAGCGAGCCCCCGGGGCAACGGCATATGATTATGCCGGGCTGTCTGACGCATGGCAAAACGATCTCGTTTTGCATGACAGGCCCGACAAGCCTCAATAATGCCGGGGCAGCTCAATAATGCCGGGGCAGACATGCCAATCAAAATCCATCGCCGCGGATTGCAGCGTTAGGTTGTAATCAGACAACGACCATCAGTCAGACGTGGCGATGTCCATGACACAATTTCTGATCGGGTTTCCAGAATGAACCAACCTCGCTCATTGCGGGAGTTTGTGCGGCAAATCTATCGCACGTACGTCACCGAACGCCCCACCCATTTCGCCGCCTCGCTGGCCTACTACTCGCTGTTTTCGCTGGTGCCGGTTATCTACATCTCCCTGCTCGTAGCGGGCATGTTTGTGGACGACGAACTGGCTCGTGAACGCTTGCGAGAAGACATCCAGACGGTGATGGGATCAGATGTCACCGAGTTGCTGGTGAGGGCATTCGCAGATGTTAATCAAGACAGCAGCAGCGGTTCCATCTGGCACCGCATCATCGCTTTGGCGGCACTGTTGTTTGCCGCTTCGTTGGTGTTTTTTCAATTGCAGTATGCGTTGACATCGATCTGGAATGTTCCTCCGCCTGACAAGGGGAGCGCGAAACAGTTCCTCATCAACCGCTTACTCGCCTTCCTGATGGTGCTGTTTGTCGGCTTGCTTGTCGTGTTGGCCACGTTTGCCAACATCGTACTGACCTTTCTGGATTCGCATTTTGACCTGGAGCTGCTAACTCGACTGGGCGGGTTTGCCGCGACGCTGGTTATTGGAACGCTTTCGCTGGCTTTGATGTTCAAGATCCTGCCGAACGCGATTGTCAGCTGGAAAGATGCTGCAGTGGGCGCATGCGTAACCGCATTGTTGCTAATCATCGGCGGGCATCTGGTGGGACTGTATATCTCACGCGGCGGAATTCAGTCGGCTATGGAAGCCGCCGGTGCGGTGGCAGTGCTGTTGATCTCAGTCTATTTTCTGGCCCAGTTCCTTGTATTCGGCACGGTGTTTACCCGGGTGTATGCCAACATGTACGGCGACGGTATTCGGTTGCCGCCGGGTAGGGAATAAGGAACGCAGGAATAAAGGAATGCGTCCCCCCCGGCAATGATGATTTGATTAAGGAAGGCAGGAAATACAGGAATGGTTCTGGAGTTCGAAGAGTTGTCGCAAAAAGTGATCGGCCGTGCGATTGCTGTGCATTAGGCACTTGGCCCGGGATTTCTGGAGAGTATCTATGAGCGAGCGATGCTGATTGAGCTGAAACATGCGGGGATTGAGGTAGAGTTCCAGCGGGAATTGCCTGTTACCTATCGTGGTGTGGAGGTGGGAAGGCACCGGTATGACTTATTTGTCGAGAAATGCCTTGTTGTAGAACTCAAAGCGATCAAAGCGCTTGAGGACATCCATTTTGCCCAAACGAAAAGCTATTTGAAGGCGCTGGGATTGAAACACGGTTTGCTGCTCAACCTCGCCACAATGCCGTTGACGATCAGGCGTGTTATTTATGAACCGCCGGGGCGGTAATGATGATTCGAATAAGGAAAACAGGAACGCAGGAAGTAAGCCAGGCCCGCGGAATTCCTGTCTTCCTGCTGTCCTTATTCGTTTCCGGATGAATGTTAAAAGGCAAACTGGATTTGCGACCGGATCAGCGTGCCATTGTCATTGGGATTGATATCGAGTGCGGAAGAGTTGATCGGTGCATCGCCATTGAGATAACTTGCGTCGAGAGTGAACTTGGCGTTTTGACCACGGATATACCAGACAACTCCGCCGGCCACTTCGTCAAACGCCTGGTCGGATCCTCCGAGAGTGCCCGAATTCCCCACGACACGCGACCAGCGCAACAACAACTGGACTTTTTCCGGCACGACAAACTTGCCGGTTTGCAGCCAGAATCCATGATCAAACAAACCGGGAATTGCCGGTCCGCCGGTGAAATCCTGTATGGTGCGGATATAGTATTCCAGAGTCCCTGACCAGCCGAAGTACTTGTACGAAGCGTCGACAGAAAAAAGATAGACGTCGTAATTCTGAACCGTGTTCGGGGGCGGGGGAAGCAGATCGGCAAGTCGACTGCCTCCATCGACAACTCGTAGCGACTCGAATTCCGTACGGCCAATGCGGTCGATGGAAGATGCGGCAAAGCCCGTTCCAATCCGTGTTGCCAGAACGCAATGTCCATCGAAATCCGCCAGACTGCCGCGACCCCAATCACCCGTTGGATGAGTCCATATGCGGGCGGAGTATGCGAAGTTGTTGTCGAGGGTTCCGGCGCTGCCGGTTTCAGCACCACCCGTTACCAGACCATTGAAAACTGCCATTTCCCAGTGGCACGGCCTGCCGCGAATGTTTCGTACGCCTTCCAGCCCAACGGCAAAACTGCGGTTCACATCAAAAAATGTGCTGGCGACGGAACGATCCGCAAACTCGAAGTCCTTGCCCGACAGCCAGCGAGACATGGTAAATGGCATTTTGTACTTGCCCGTCTTGAACACAAAGGCATCGCGACGGCAGCCAAGAACGTCGTGACCCACGTCGTAAGCCAGGCGATAGTCAAGCAGCCGCACATCGTCTCCGCTGCTACTGCGGCCATCGAGTTGAATGAAGTAGGAGAAATCAGGATTGAAGACGCTGCCCGAAAAGACGATCCGACCACGTTTCAGCTGAAACTGGTTAAGATCCCGGACATCCGGGCCCGTGGCGTTCAGCAGCGTATGACGCAACTGTCCCCAGCCATTGATACGCAG
>CAMYKF010000710.1 GCA_947258905.1 uncultured Pirellulaceae bacterium
TTCAGTAAGTAAAACGGGATTGTTGCCGAATGTCACCCGGTTGCAACGTTGTCCGATTCTAGTTTTCAGTGCACACTGGTTCAACCAAAAGGCTGCGGGACTTTCAGGCAGATTGAATTATGACACGCCCCATTAAACTCGGTATTTCGACCTGTCCCAACGATACGTTCGCCTTTCATGCCATCATGAACCGGTCGATTGACTTGTGCGGGCTGGAATTTGACATTGAATTGCTGGATGTCCAGCAGCTGAATGAAAACCTGCTCGGCGGCCGTTACGATGTGGCCAAAGCCAGTTTTCATGCGGCGTTGTTGCTGGGCGAAGACATGCTGGTGTTGCCCAGTGGAGCGGCATTGGGATTTGGCGTCGGTCCCTTGCTGCTTTCCCGTCACGCCGACCTCGACCCGCTTCAATACAGGGAGCAGCGTGGTGCCGATCCCGTTGTGTTGTGTCCGGGACGCACGACCACCGCGACGCTGTTGTATCGGCTGTTCTACGGCGACCAGTGCGAAATGTGGCAAGTCGTGTTTTCGGAAATCATGCCGGCGCTGGAGGCCGGCGCAGCCGACTTTGGCGTGTGCATTCACGAAGGCCGCTTTACCTGGCAGCAAAGCGGATTGCATTGTGTGGCCGACCTGGGTGAGCACTGGGAGCAGGCGACCGGCAGCGCCTTGCCCCTGGGAGGAATCCTCGCTCGCCGCGCGCTGGGACAAGAATTACTGGCAACCGTGCAGCAGGTAATCCGGTCATCCATCGAGTATGGACTGGCTCATCGCCAGGAGACGTTGCCCACAATGCGGCAATACGCTGCCGAACTGGATGACAACGTCTTGTTCGCGCACGTCGATCTGTATGTCAATGAGTACACGATCGAGCTGGGCGAGCCGGGACGATCAGCGATACAGATGTTGTCGCAGATGGCCGCGACGTTACCCGGCTCGCCGGAACGGGAGACGGCCTCCAGGGCACGCATTGAGGTCCTTGCCGTATGAACGGCGGCGCAAAAAAAGCCACCATGGACCGAAGACCGTGGTGGCTGACTGGTTGCCTGGATTGTTGCCGGATCGAAGAGATCACTGACCGAGCAGGGCTGCATCAGCCTGAGCTGCTTTCAAAGCTGCCGCTTCTCTGGAGAGCTTGAACTCAGGACCCTTGCGGAAGTACTGAATGTCATCCTGGAAATAGTACGAGCTGGGCAGAGTCTGGCCGGCGACGCTTACCTGGCACCCCGTGAATGCGGATGCTGACAACATCAGCATGGCGACGCACAGGATTCCGTTGACCCAATTGACTGTTTTTTTGCGTTTCATCGGTAGGTAAACTCCATGTTTGCCGCCGGACGCCAGCACGACGTATGCCCGCGCCCCATCAACCCATAAGGATTGCGGGCGAATAATCGGATTAACCGTTACAGAGTGTATCGACCGCGGCGCAGGCGGACTTTGAGGCATTTGGGATTTTCCCCCACAAAAATGCCGTCATTCGACGGTGAACGACAGCACACTTGCAAAACGCTCGTCTTTTGCCATCAAGGTCGTTATGCTTTCAAATACAGAGGGGCAGGTAGCAAGCCAATTCTCCACCCATGTCGGCTTTCCCGGGATCGAACCGTTTCCTGTTGCGCTGGCTTTCGGGTCCGCGGGCGGAATCGCCCGAACTCGAACGCCCGACGTTGATGCTTGCTGCAGATATTTATCTCAAAGGGTACGCGCCGTGAACTCAGCTGGTCGCCAAGATTGCTTTTCGTTGCAGTGTCGTTTTTCCGTTCGCTGGACCCTGTTGTTGCTGCTGGCAGGGTTCGTGGTTGCCAGCACCCTGACGCAGCCCGCGGCGGCCCAGCAGGCGCCCCGGCCCATGCCCAAGCCGGAATACTATTTCATTTTTGGAGAGATGTATTCGGGCGAGTACCAGTCGGCAGGTCGGCGGCTGCGCACTTTTTCCAACACAGCATTTCGCGATGTCGACGGGCATTTTATGGATTCGGTTTGTTACTGGACCATGCTCGGCGAGAACTATTACCGGCTGGGAGATTACGCATCGGCTATCGAGCAATACGATGCGGCCCTCGGCTTGTACCTGGATTTGCAGCAGTGGCCCATGCGTACGCAGCTTCCGCAATCGCTTCTGGCCGACAGCAGTGCGGCGCGACGGGGCGGACAAGTCCCCTGGGCGACCACCGCGCGGACTCCCAACTATGGCAAGTTCGACAGTCGCATGCTGATAATGCTCGGCAAATCGGATGCAGCCAACGAAGCGGCCATGCGTGGCGGTGGTGTTGTCGATCCGGCGCGATATCGCAGTGTCGACATGGCCGAAGTCATGCGTTGTGTTTCGCTGGCACTGTACCGGCGTCAGCAGATCAAGGGCCCGACGTGCGTGATCGATCCGTATACGCGGCGGCTTTCCACTGGCCTGGTGGGCGATGGCGGCGCGACCATTCCGGCCGCCTGGCAGGGCGTTGCCAAGGGCATTGCTCAGGCGGCGGCTGAAGACGACAACCGCGCGGCATCGACCTTGCAGGCATCGCTGCAGATCGGCGGCCGTGATCATCCACTGACACCCATCGCCTTGTTGACGCTGGGCAAGATCACGGCTCGCGCCAACAACCTGGACGCGGCGCAGCAGTTGTTTCTGGAAGCGTCGATTTGCGCGGCTGCCTACGAACAATACGACATGGTGGAGGAATCGCTGCGTTACGCCACGCTGATTCACGCAGCCGGCCGCAGCATGACGCCCTATCCCGTGCTGGATGCCGCCATTGACTGGGCCAAAAAGGAGAACAAGGACACGCTGCAGGCCTCGTTGCTGATTAATTCCGCGCTGGTGTCGGCCGAAGCCGGCAACACGCAGGACGCCGCCGCGAAATTGAACAAGGCTCGCGGCGAGATGTCTCGCAACGACCTGCGACGCACCGATCTGTATACGCAGTGGCTGTACGTGTCGGCGATGATCAGCTACATCGACAACGACCTGCGGAACGGTGACAAGCAATTCGCCAATTTCCTGGAAGCCGCACGCAACACATCACGCTGGCTGTTCCAGATTGGCATGGCAGACAATGCGGTTCGCGAAGGCCAGTCGACCGATCGCGAGTCCGAGTTGTTGTATGACACGCTGCTGCAGGAACCACGCGATGAGGACTGGCTGCTGCGACCAATTGAAACGATGTCGTTTGTGGCCACACCGCATTACGAACCAATGGAGCGGTGGTTTGAGATCACACTGTCCCGCAAGGCCGAGGAAAAGGCCATTGGCATTGCCGAACTGGTGCGTCGCCAAAGGTTCTTTAGTGCCCTGCCCTTCGGCGGCCGCCTGTTGTCGCTGCGCTGGGTGCTGGAGGCACCGGAATCGGCCCTGAGTGAAAAGGCCAAACAGCAGCGTGAGGTGCTGCTGCAGCGTTTTCCGTCGTGGCAGGATCTGTCGGACCGCGCCCGGGCGCTGCGCAACGAATTGCAGAGTCTGCCAATTTCACCCGAGGCCAACACCGAGGAACGTACGCAGCAAAAGAAACTGCTGACCGATCTGGCGGCGGTCGTGGATCAGCAGGAGATGCTGTTGCGCAAACTGGCGCTGGTGCGTGAGCCGGTCGAACTGGCCTTTCCGCGACCCCTGACGGTGCCGGAAATCCAGCAACAGCTGCGACCCAATCAGACGCTCATCTCGATGCTGAAAATTGGCCAGCGTTACTATGTGATGAATCTCGGCGCCACCCGCTATTCATTCGAAAGCGTCGTGCAGGCGCGGGAGCTGGATCGCAGCATCGATAACCTGCTGAAGCAAATCAATGTGGGCGACAAATCGGCCATCCTCGAAGCGGACGTGTTTGCCAGTGACGAATGGCGGACAACGGCGCGGGAAATCTCGGGATTACTGTTTGCCAAAACGGATCCGCGGGCCATGGAGACGATGGAAGAAATCATTTTTGTGCCCGATGGCAAGGCCTGGTATTTGCCCATGGAATTGCTGCAAGTCGGCACCGATGAGGTCTCCAGCAATTTGAACAGCCGGTTTCTGGTGCGTTACGCTCCGATGATGTCCCTGGCGGTTCCCGATCAGCGCTCGTCACGGCGGTTCCGCCGCTCGGCGATTGTCGCGCATCGCAATTTCATTCGCGATGACGCCGCACGAATTACAGCCGGACGCGACGAATTCATGCAGGCCATGCCCGACACCGAGGAAATCGACAAAACGATGCAGGGCACATCCAACCTGCTGACCTCGACGATTGATCAGGTAACCGTGTGGCACGATAACCGCGACAAGACTCGTGGTGGTCCGCTGGCTTTCGCTCCCCTGCAAGTGGATCAGGGTAAGCCGGGTTCGGGGCTGGACAGCTGGATGATGTTGCCATGGCGCGGCGCCGATCACGTGATTTTGTCAGGTATCTCGTCGGGCATCGAAGGATCATCGCGCAGTCGCGCCGACGGCTCGGAACTGTTCCTGTCCACCACGGCGCTAATGGCCAGCGGCGTGAGAACGGTGCTGATCAGTCGCTGGAAGGTCGGTGGCCAATCGACGATCGATCTGACACGGGAACTGGCCCAGGGAATGGGGAAAGAACCGGCTTCCAAAGCCTGGCAACGCGCCCTCGAATTGCTGTACGAAACGGAACTTGATATTACCGCCGAGCCGCGTGTTCGCGACCGCGTACTGGATCAGCCACTGAAAGCAGACCATCCGTTTTTCTGGTCCGGTTACTTGCTGGTCGATGATGGCACGTCACCGGGCGGCGACGAGCCCGAGCCGGACCAGCCGGATGAAACGTCAGCTGAGACACCCTCGGACGGGCAATAACAGCCGGGATTTGTGGCTTTATTCATCGAACGCCGAAATACGACGGACTAGAATGCATCGGGCAATGTCTTGGCCCGGCCAAATCACTATTGTGTCGGCCGGGACCTGGCCCGTATTGTCACGGCTGTGCATCAAGCAGATTCGTAAGGGGTTGCCGTGTTGCGTTCAATCATCGTTTCATCGTGGATCGGATTGCTTCTGGGTTTCAGTTGTGTGGCGGCAAGTCCCCTGACCGCACAACAACAAACGGTCTGGCTCAGCGGCGCGCCGGTTGCGCCGGCCAGCACTTCAATGCGGCTGGTCCTGAGAACCTCCACGGGCGCAGCCCAGTCGGACGCCGCAACGACCGCCGATACGCTGGTCCTGTGCCCGCAACCCTTCCAGGCGGCATTGCAGCCGTGGCTGGCCTATCGCCGCGGCCAGGGGCATTCGATTCATGTGTTGGCACCAACGGCCAGCGCCTTTGGCATCAAGCAACAGATTCGCGAAGTTGCCCGGTACGGTCAGCTGAAGAGCCTGGTGTTGATCGGGGACACGCCCTCGGCCGATCCAGGCAGCATCATGTCCTGCATTCCCACCGATTACAAACCGGCCAATGTCCTGTCAAAATTCGGGTCTGAACCGGAAATTGCCACCGACAATTCGTTTGCCGACCTCAACGACGATGGCCTGCCCGATCTGGCAATGGGCCGGATTCCGGTCGACACCCCGGCCGATCTCACAGCGCAAATCACCAAGATCATCCAGTACGAATCGGCACCCGCCGGTCCCTGGCAACGCCGCATCAACCTGGTGGCGGGTACCGGTGGATTTGGACAACTGTCGGATTCGGTGATCGAGCGGACATCGCGTCGCCTGATTACCGATTTGATCCCCGCCGAATTCTCCACTTCGATGACCTACGCCAGCTGGGCCAGTGCCTATTGCCCGGATCCTCGCGAATTCACCGAGACAACCATTGAACGACTTAACGAAGGCTGTTTGTTCTGGGTGTATATGGGCCACGGAGATGCTCAGCGACTGGATTACCTGCGGACACCCATCGGCGGATATCCGATTTTGGGCGAGCGCGATATTCCGCGTGTGGACTGCCGCCACGGGATGCCGATCGCCATCATGCTGGCCTGTTACACCGGTGCCTTTGATTTCCCCAAAGACTGCCTGTCCGAACAACTGGTGAAACAGCCGGGTGGTCCGATCGCCGTGCTGTGTGGTTCACGGCTGACCATGCCTTATGGCATGGGTATGTTATCGGTGGGTTTGATCGAGGAATACTTTGACGGGCGTCGGGAAACGCTGGGCGACATCCTGCTGGCCGCCAAACGCAAACTGGTTGAAGTTGATGACGAGAATCCCGGCGCTCGGTCGGCTGGCGATCCGGTTCACAGTGAATACCGGGAAACGATCAAGTTGCTGGGCCAGACATTCAGCCCTTCCGGTCAACAACTGGCGGGTGAGGCGCTTGAGCATGTGCATTTGTTTCATCTGCTGGGCGATCCGTTGTTACGCGTGTCACGTCCGTCTGCCATCGAACTGACGGCTGAACCGGCCGCGGATGGAGCCAGCGTGATTGTGACCGGGCAAGCGCCACATGACGGCGACTTGCTGCTGGAACTGGTTTATTGTCGTGATCGTTTTCAGAAACGCCCGCCGCGCCGACGCGAATTCACTGCTGACCCCGCAATCCTCGACGGATATCGGGCAGTCTATGAACAGGCCAATTGCCGCACGGTCAGCGAGCAATCGATCACGGTTCCGGCCGGTCCCTTTCGCGTGGAGCTGGAAGTCCCCGATTGGGCTCGCGGACGTTGTGTCGTGCGGGGCTTTTTGCAGAACGATCAGAAACGCTACGCACTGGGCGCCAGCGAGCTCAAGCTGGAACGCCGGTAGACACGCCGGGCCGCCATTAGCCGCAGGCGTGTATCTGCCTAATCATCGCCGCGTTCATCATCGTCCTGTCCACGCCGAATCCAGGCGTCGCGAATGCGGTCGTAAACCCAGAACTGCAGGCAGACCAGCAGGATGGGCACAAAGATCTGAAAGAATTGATAGACGCGGACGTCATCAAACAGGTCAGGCACGTTTTCCATATTGGCGTCCACGACTTTGCCCACCAGCCAGCTGTTGGCGATCATCAGCGCGCTAATGCCAACGGTCAATTTCAACAAATAGCCGCAGCCGATCCCCGGAGCATGACCGGTCGAAGAATGTGTGGAGGAGGGCCGGGCCATCAGGCTGTCGCCAAAAGGGAATCCACGGGTTACAGTCCAGAGATCATAATCGCTGGCTGTTTCCTGCTCAACGAACGGTTCCACCATGGCTGCCGAGTTTATTTACGACGACCGCATCGATCAGGCTGTACTGAATGACAAGACGATTGCCATCATTGGCTATGGCGCCCAGGGGAAGGCCCATGCGCTGAACCTGCGTGACAGTGGCCTCCGGGTGTTGATCGGGCAACGCCCAGGCCCCGGACATGAAGCGGCGATCCAGGACGGTTTTCAGCCACTGACGATTGCCGAAGCCGCTTCCCAGGCCAATCTCGTTTGTCTCATGCTGCCAGACGAATGTCATGGGCCGGTCTTCGAAGAACAGATTCGGGGGCAACTGGACCCGGCAGACGTGATCCTGTGTTGTCACGGTTTTAGCCTGCTGTACGAACAGGTACGCCCCCCCGAGGGTGTTGCCTGTATCCTGGTCGCGCCCAAGGGTGCGGGCCATATGGTGCGTACTGCCTATCAACAGGGCAGCGGCGTGCCCTGCCTCGTCGCTCTGGGGCCGGGTGCCGATCGCGAAACTCATTGGCCGCTGGCCCTGGCCTATGCGGGCGGGCTGGGCGGCGGGCGTGCTGGCATTCTGGAGACGACATTGGCTGAGGAGACGGAAACGGATTTGTTTGGCGAGCAAGCGGTGTTGTGCGGTGGATTGAGCCATCTGGCGATTGCTGCGTTTGAGACGCTGGTCGAAGCCGGATACCGGGAAGAGATCGCGTACTTCGAATGTGTGCACGAACTCAAGCTGGTGGTCGACCTGCTGCATCGCGGCGGACTGGCGTTCATGCGCGAGCATATTTCCAACACAGCAGAATATGGCGACTATACCCGCGGACCGCGGATCGTGGACGAGCATGTCCGCAAACAGCTGCAGCAAATCCTGGAGGAAATCCGCAGCGGCGAGTTTGCCCGCCAGTGGATTGAGGAAGCTTCCGGCGGGTCGGCAACGTTTTTGAAAGTGCGCCAGCAACAGGCCAGGCAGCCGGTGGAACAAGCCGGCCAGCGGGTGTTGCAGCTCATTGGCAGGCGCGGTTAACGAAGCTGCGCAAAGTTTAACGGCCGCCCTGTGATGCCTGTACGGGTTTTTTGCGTTTTGCCTCGTTTAGGGGCGGTAGAGATTAAACCGCAGACGACGGTTTTGTCGATGCTGGGACCACGCCCGCATTCTTTACGCAAAAACGAATACCCGACCCAGGAGTTCAAGTTATGAAGACCCGCCTGTCAATGTGCCTGGCCGTTGCTGCGCTGTTCTGTTGCTCCGCAACAGCCTATGGCCAGTACGTTCAACAACATCCCGGCCAGCAATGGAACAACCCGGCGATCCGGGCCTCGATTCAGCAACCGGTTGTCCAGCAACCGGTTATGCAGCAACCGGTGATGCAGCAACCGGTGGCGCCCGTCGCTCCGGTACCGCCCGTCGGATCCGGTGGTGCCTACTTCCAGCAAGGCAACTGCAGCCCGGGTAACTGCAACAGCGGTTGCGGTTGCGATGGCGGTTACGGCGGCTGTGACACCGGCTGTGGTGGCGGCTGCGACACCGGCGGCGGCTGCGGCGGTCACATCGGTGGCGGCTGTGGTGGCGGTCACATCGGTGGCGGCTGTGGTGGCGGTCACATTGGTGGCGGCTGTGGTGGCGGTCACATTGGTGGCGGCTGTGGCAAAAGTGGTTGCGGTCACCTCGGTGGCGGCTGCGGTATTGGTGGTGGTCACCTCGGCGGCGGCTGTGGCATCGGCGGGGGCGGTGGTCAGCTCGGTGGTGGCTGCGGCG
>CAMYKF010000711.1 GCA_947258905.1 uncultured Pirellulaceae bacterium
AGTGGCGCCGCATCGTACAGGACGCGATCTTCCAGAGCGACCAGATTGGCAGCCCGGGTGGTTTGCGGTTCGGCTTGCAGCGAGACGGCTGCAGCGCGGCGGGTGCGCTCATCGACCGGGCAGGCATTGACCAGTCGCGACAACTTTTTGAGCGTACGGCAAACAAGATCGAAGGTGTTGGAATTCATGGCGGTCGCCAGCGGGTCCTGGAAGCGAATCGCGGACGTTCCGCGCGCAATCGCGCGCAATCGCGGAACGTGCAAGAAACCCTAGCTTTTTTTGAGCGGAATCGCTACAGCTGACGGGCAGCCGGAGACGGCAATTGATTGCGGGCAGACGAATCTGGGCCGATTATGCGGGCTGGTGTGACTCAAGAGAGGTCAACGGGAGTACCGGGTAATCACTCGGGGAACAGTTCATAATCCTCGGTGTAGGCATCGCGTTCGCGGTTTTCGCGGCAGATTTCCAGCAACTCCCGCGTGGTTTCAAACAGCTTCTGCAATTCCTCGTCATTCTTGTTCAGCGAGTTTTCCAGCCGGCCAATCGTCTCCTGAATTTCGCCACTCTCGCTGAGTGCCTCCCGTTTCAGACGACGCATCATCAGCCGCATCGGCTCGAGGTCGCCTGCCTGGGCAGCTGCCACAATGTTAATCGTATCGTTGTCGGGGGAGTCCTCGATGCAGGCGCCCGGCACGTCCATCGGCATCATGCGTTCCGGTTCATTGGCCACCACGAATAGCAAGATGTCCACGATTTCAGGATCGAACTGGTTAGGCGCACAGTTTTGCAGTTCCAGCAACGCCTCGCTAAGTGATTTGGCGCGTCGATATTCGGTTTCATTGATCATCGCATCAAAGGCATCGCAGGCGTGCAGAATCCTGCAGGCGGCTGCAATACGGGGCTGGCGTTCGCCGAGGTCGGCCAGTCCCTGGCCGTCACGAAAATGCTCGTCGTAGTTTTCGATAACCACGGCCACGTCGGGAGAAACCTGCGCCGATCTGCAGATGGCGACGGCAATATTGTCGCGACGCTCCATCATTACACGTTCGTGATCAGCCAGTCGATGTGGCTTGTGCAATACCGAATCGGGGATGCCGATTTTGCCAACGTCGTGCAATAACGCGGCCACTTCCAGCACGCGAATCACCGGTTCTTCCAGCAAATGACCGCCCACAGCTGCCGCCAGATTGGCGACGCGGGCACTGTGCAACGCCGTGCGCTGATCGCGATAAAACAAACCGGAATAGAGCGCGGCCACAATCGCCTCGTGCTCAACGGGCGAAATGAATCCGGCAGAATCGCCAAAGGAATTGCTAAGGATGGCTTCTCCGCCGGTAACCGAACCGGCCGAGAACTCATTCCAGCTGATAACCCGGTTTCGACCACCGTTTTTGGCTGCATACAGACCCTGGTCCGCTTGCTCCACGATATGCTGGCAATCCATCGCCATGTATTCGCGAGCGGAAACGCCACAGCTCAATGTGACATCGACGTCCCGGCAGGGCGTGTTCTCGACGGTCTCCCGAATATCTTCGGCGATGCCTCGTGCCGTAATGCCGTCACACCCCGGAATCAGCACGCAGAATTCTTCACCACCGTAGCGACCCACGACTCCTCGTTCGCCGACAACTTCATGGATCACCGTGGCTATCGCCTTAATGACTTCATCACCTGCGGCATGCCCAAAGTTATCGTTAATCGACTTGAAGTGATCGATGTCCATCATGATCACGGCGAGTTGCTCGCCCCGTTCTGAGTCCCAGCACTCTTCCAGCTGGGCAAAGAAGGAACGGCGATTGAGGCAGCCTGTCAGGGAATCGCGCGAAGCGAGGTAGTGCAGATGTTCGTTCTGACGCCGGATTTCGTCGCGTGATGATTTGAGAATCCGCAACATGCGGCTGAGTTCTTCGCGCTTGTCTTCCAGCGCCGTGACATCGTCAAAGCTGGTCAGGGCGCCACGGCACTTGCCTGTCTCTTCCAGGATCGGTGTCGAATTCACCATGAATTTGCGTTGCTTGCCGCGGGTGTCGGGCAGCGCCAGCATTTTGCCGCGCTGGGTCGTCCCCTGCTGCAGACTGGTTTGCCAGGGACGTGGTCCCACCTCCTGAGAATCCACATCCTGCCAGCTGAACCGATCCGGATCGGAACCCAGCAGGCTGTCCGCCGGCTGCTCCACGATGCGCGCGAATGATTCGTTAACCATCACGATCTGGCCCTGGACATCCTGCAACACGAGGCCTTCGACCATGGCATCCAGGGCATGTCGAACTCGACCGGGCACCACCCGGGACGGATTCAGGTATTTCAACGAACGAGCCAGGAACAGCCATCCGAGCAACACAAACATCGCTGCGCAAAAAGTGATCAGGGCCAGCGTTCCATGCGATCCAAACCATCCGGTACCGGGCAAAGGGCGAAACTGCATCTGCACTTCGCCCCACTGGCGGTCATCGGCGAGGATGCCTACGGTCATCGCCGTTGCACTGGACCGGCCATCCGGGGCGGGTTGCCAATGTGCCTCATGCGATCCGTATTCCGCGATGATGCGGTCCTGTTTGCGCACCGCAATCGATTGCACGTCGCGAGACCGTTTGCCGACTTGTTCGACAATGTCGTCCAGACCCCGAGTCTGGTTTCTATGGGCAAACCAGGTTGTCGTGACGGCCAGCGACTCGCACATCTGCAAGCGGCCTTGCAAACGTTCCTGCTCGTTGTCGGGCACAAGGTCCAGACCATGCGCAATCCAGATGACACTGGCAGCAATCAGGCCCAGTGTGATGGCAAGGCGACAGGACGTTTTGATCATCGGACGGCTTTCTGGATGCATACCGGTTGCATCGGGCTCGCGCAGACGACGAGCCAATTACTACATAAATAGGTCGCAGGCAGCGGGGAGCCAGAAAAACGCGGTGAAATACCGGTGCGAGGCGGCCCGAGGCAGTGATAGCAGCCACCGCTGGCACGATAACCTTTGACGACTGTCGCGGTCGCACCGTGGGCCGACCAGAGAAAAGAAATAAAGGCTGCAATCACGATAATCGATGCACGGCGAATTGATCGAAGATACGAAATAACCGCTCGGAACCCGAAGACGGGTATTTCGTGGATTGATCGTTCATAAAGTTGCCGAAATGAAATCCTTCGCAATCAGCATCCTCGCAGCCTGCCTGACGGCACTGTTGATCCCCTGTACCAGCCTGGCTCAGGATATGGACTCGACCGGCCAGGAGTTGCGTCGGGCCTTTGAAGAGATCTACCAGTCGGAATGCGTGCCGAACGGCGCGTTTACTCCGGTACCGGTTGTCGTCGAAGCGCCACGTCTGGCCGCCCGGCAGGTGATCGAAGAATCGCCGCTTGATGAACTGCGGACCGACGGGGGCGTCTATTCGCAGCCTGCGGCATTGCCAGCCAACGGAGCAAACTCGTCTCTGCAAATCGAGGATGCAGGACCGGTGATAAAACCCGCTTCCGGGCCCACCATCACGATGGCCACAATCGGGCCGGCGAACGAGCAAGACGACGCTGGAGCGCCTCAATCCGTCATCGAAATGGCAAGCTCCAAAATGTGGTGGCAGCCGCTGGTATTGCAATCCCTGGGCGAGCGCCCGTCGGAGCAAGTCGGCACCGACGTGCTGGTTCAGTTAGCGTTGCAAAACTCACCACGAATTCTGGCAACCAGTCAGACACCGTTGATTGAAGAGACGGAGATCTCGGTTGCCCGTGCCGAGTTCGATCCCTACCTGTTCCTGCAATCCCGGTTTGACGATCGCGTTGATCCGGTTGGCAATGATTTGACGACAGGTCCCGGCATTCCCTTTCTGAAGGATCACATCTGGACGGCCGATGGCGGTATTCGTCGCAAGTTATACTCGGGCGGTGAAATTGAAGTAAAGCAAAACCTTGGATTCCAGAACAGTAACAGCCGTTTCTTTAATCCACAGGACCAGGGCACTGCCACGCTCTCGCTTAATTTTTCGCAACCGCTGTTGCGGGGCCGCGGCAAATGTTTCAACCGCAGCCAGATCATGATCGCCCAGGTTGGGCACGGTGCCGCATGGGACCAGTTTGCCGCCGAATTACAGGGCGAGTTGACGAGGATTGTGGAAGCTTACTGGACGCTGTACTACAACCGCGCTGTGCTGCTGCAAAAACAATACAACGTGGAACGCGGCGAGGTCGTGCTGCAGAAACTGGAAGGGCGTAGCGAACTGGACTCGTTACCGAGCCAGATTGCCCGGGCCCGCGCTGCGGTGCAGTCGCGGAAGACGGAACTGGCCAATGCGAAACGTGACGTGCGCAATGCGGAAACCAACATTCGCCGTCTGATCGGCAGTCAGGAAACATTTCACGCGGTCGCGTCCGAATTGATCCCGATCGAAGCACCCGGACTGTTTCGCATGCATAGTGAACTGGAAATCGTTATTCAGGACGCCATGCAGATGCGACCGGAAGTCCACCAGGCCCTGAAGCGCGCCAAAATCGCTGCGGTTCAGCAGGA
Source organism: uncultured Pirellulaceae bacterium (assembly GCA_947258905.1). GTDB lineage: Bacteria > Planctomycetota > Planctomycetia > Pirellulales > Pirellulaceae > CAJQPP01. The sequence continues at coordinate 4,499 of CAMYKF010000711.1, forward strand.
CATCAGCGAAAACGAGTTGCTGCCCGAACTGAATCTGATTTTCGACACCTACGTCGCTGCGTTGCGTGGCGAGACCGACATTCCGGGTGCGTGGGTTGATCATTTCCGGAATTCGACGCCCGGTTACGCGGTAGGTCTGGAATTCGCGGTTCCCCGAGGCCGTCGTGCCGCCAGGGCCCGCAACACGCGACAGCGATTGTTGCTGAAACAGGTTCGGCATGAGATTGACCAGACGATTTTTGATGTTGTGGCCGAAGCACAAATTGCGTGGCGTCAGGTTGATTCAGCCTTCCAAACCGTGGCTGCCGCTGGCGAGGCCATTCGGGCCGCCCGTGCGGATTTGCTGCAGAACGAAGCTCGCTGGGAATCATTCGCTCTGATCGAGGGTGACCTGGCCGAAGGACAGACGCCGACAACGTTGCTCGACCAGTTGCTGGATGCCCAACAACGCTTGACCAATGCCGAGCTGACGTATTCGCGGGCAGTGCTGGAGTACAAGGTCGCCGAAATTGGCCTGAAGCGCGCCACGGGCACTCTGCTGCAGCATCAACAGGTTACGTTCGGCAAGGTGTGCGGCGACTGTGGGCCGGAAACCAGCTTGCACGCCGGCCAGTCGGCAGACCAGGTTGTATCGGAACCAGTGGTGGTTCCCGAACAATCCGACCGCTAGACATCAACACTGGCTAACGGATTGGTGGTTACAAACCGCATGTCCGGTACAACTGACGCGATCTTCGCGTTGCCGGCCGAGGCAGCCGGTTCATTCTTTCCGGTCGGGGTGAAAGATTGCCCCGCCATCCAATTAGCGTGAGCTAGATTTTTCAACACGACTGGGGACAGATTTTGTCCTGCCGGTCGACCGCGTTGAGAATCTATACGTGAAATTGGTGGAAACCGCAATGTTGAACCGAATCGCAAAACTCGCTTTGCTGTTGGTACTGGGAACCTGCCCGGCTGTGGCCTCGGCGCAGATTAACGGATTCACCGAACCGTTCCGTAAAGTGGAATTGGCCAGTGACGAAGCAGGATCGATTGCCAAACTGCGTGTCGAAGAAGGATCGCTTGTCGAGGCTGGCCAGATTCTGGCAGAGTTGGATGATCGAGTGCAGCGTTTACAGGTTGAATCGGCCAGGCATCTTGTCAATTCCACCAGCGCCATGGAAGCGGCGAGTCGCACGCTGGAAAAGCGCTCGTTGATTGCCCGGCGAATTCGCGACCTGATCAATACCGGTCACGCCACCGAAAGCGAAAGCATCCGTGCGGAACTCGAAGAATCCATTGCCCGTGCCAAATACGTGGCCGCCGAGGAAGAAGCCATCGGCCGTGAAATCGATCTGCGACGTGCCCAGTTGATGCTGGAACGGCGTGCTATTCGTGCTCCGTTCGACGCTGTAGTCGCCAAGGTGTATCGGCAAGAGGGTGAATTCCTGTCGCCGTTGCATCCCGAAGTTGTGTCGCTGATTCAGGTCGATCGACTGCTGGCCGTATTCAATGTGCCGAGCAACGAAATTAAGGATTTGCGAGAACAATCGAAAATCACCGTGTTTTTCAACAGTGGCCTGGACGTGATCGGCGAGCTGCATTCCATTGGCGTGCAAACCGATGCTGAAAGCGGCACCGTTGCGGTCAAGATTCTGCTGGACAACGCTGAGGGTAAACTCCGCAGTGGCGAGCAGTGTTACCTGGATCGCTAGGGACGCAGCCTGATACGCAGGCCGCCTGAACATCCGGACCGGCGACACCTCCCAAATTGCAAAACACAAAACAAGCTTCCGGCCGGCTCTCCCCCGCTCCGGTCACGAATCATGTCTGCTGCCCCGCAAAACCCGCTATCCTCCGAGCATCCACCGGCAGCCGCGACGGCGGCCAGTGACTCTTCACAAAAACCCCTGCGCCGTTCGGAATCGCTACGCATGGCCAGCATTCAGTTTGCCGGTCAACTGGCGCGTATGGCTGGCCAAAGCCGAATGAAACCGGAGTTGTTGCAGCACATCAATTCGCTACTGATCGGCATCGGCGCAAAACTGGTGTGGGTTGTGACGCGGGATCCACAAAATCAGTGGTCAGCACCGATCACGCTGGGTGGTGACGATTCGGGAGTGCCCCACGAAATTCGCACGGCGGTCAACACCTGTGCCAACCAGGCGGCGGAAACCGCGAGCATGGTCTGCCGCGAGCCCGAGTTGCTGCCTGGCTACGTGATCGCCGCCGCTCCGGTTGTGACCGGCCCGTCGATTGGCGATGTCCTGATCGCCCTGTTGCCGACGGTCGGTCCTGCGGGCAATGGCGGTGACTGGGCCATGGTGGTAGCGGCCGATGCCATTGCCAAATGGCAAATGAACCGCAATTCAGCCGCAGCGCAAGGCCAATTGGCCAGCCTGTCCAGCTTTGTCAATCTGACGGCCGCGCTGAATCAAACGGACAATCGGCTGCAGTCCGCTGTGACGCTGGTCAATGAACTGAAGAAATCCATCGGTACCCGGCAGGTGATGTTGCTGCTACGGAACGGTCGCAGCGGTCCATTCCGGTTAACGGCCATGGCGGGTGTCGAGTCATTTGATCGTCAATCATCGACCACACAGGCGGTGGAAGCGACCACGCTGGGCACGGAAAACGAACCGGTCTTCTGGTACCGCTCCGAATCGTCCGGCACCGATCAATCGGGCGTCGCCAGCCTGGGAAATCTCCGCAACTTTTGCACCGTGTTTGATGTGCCGGGTTGCGCGTTGTTGCCGCTGCAAAACGCCGAAGGGCACTTGTTTGGCTGGCTGTTGCTGGGTCTGGCCGCTCATCAGACGGCCAGCGTGCAACTGGAAAAACATTTCACCCAGATCGGCGCCCTGGTGGCCGGTCAACTGGAAACCGTGCTGAAATCACAGCGGACCGTGTCGCGTCTGTGCGTGGACAACTTGAGAAAGACGGTCAGGAAACAGTGGGCCCGCAAATTGGGCGTCGCTGTGTTGCTGGCCCTGCTGGTGTTGTGCATTCCACTGCGCTACAAAATTCCCGCCGCCTGCCAGTTGCAGTTAACTCAACGCCGGTTTGTCGCCGCACCCTACGAGGGAGTGCTCGACAAAACGCTCGTCAGCAGCGGCGACGTGGTCGATGCCGGACAACTGCTGGCCCGGATGGACGCGCGGCAGTTGCGTATGCAGCTTTCCGGTTTGATGGCCGATTTGGAAAGCGAACGCAAACGGCGCGATTCAGCACTGGCTCGCGGCAATGTTGCGGAATCGCAGATTGCCCGCTCGGAGATGACGCGACTGCAATCGGAAATCGAGTTGCTCAATGATCGCCTGCAACATACGGAAATCCGCAGCCCGATTTCAGGCGTGGTGGTCAGTGGCGACCTGGACAAGGCCGAGGGTGCGCCGATGGAAATGGGTCAAAACCTGTTCGAAGTCGGACCGCTGGAACAACTGATCGTCGAAGTACACATTCCCGAAGATGAAATCCAGTACGCCCGCAGCGGCATGCCGGTCCAGTTCGAGTTCGCTGCGTTCCCTTTCCGCACGTTCCAGGGGGAGATCCTGCGTATTCACCCCCGCGCCGAAGTGATCGATGATGACAGTGTGTTTGTCGCCGAGATTGCCCTGGATAACGCTTCGGGTGAACTGCGACCCGGTATGAAGGGTCGGGCCAAAGTCGTGGCCGACCGCTATCCGCTGGGCTGGAATCTGTTCCATGGCGCTTTTGAAAGCGCCCGTCACTGGCTCATTTGGTAAGTAGAAGGAGCCACGATGACTGAACTCCGGACAACGCCTGCTACGCCTGGAATGCCGGGCATGGATCAGCAGTGGCTGACCATGTCGCCCAGTCTGCGCAAGGAACTGGTTGTCGATTTGCGCCGCCACAAGGAATCGCTGGTGGCGATTATCGAAGACCCGGTTCGTTCCAAATTCTTTCAGATTGGCGTGACCGAGTATCACTTCATCACACTGCTGGACGGTCGACGCACGGTGCAGAATATCATTGAAGCCATGCGTCGCGAACGCGGTTATGGTGAATTCGATGAGGCTGCTGCCCAGGCTATCGTCAACTGGCTGGGCAACATGAACCTGCTGGACACGGCAACCAGCACCCAGCGACTGTGTCAGGCCGCGCAGGCCGTGGAGAACCAGCGGCTGATCGGTCTGCTGAATCCCGTCAGCTTTCGCGTCAACCTGATCAACCCCGACCAGACGTTGCGCAAAATCACTCCCTGGATGTCCTGGATGTTCACGCCACTGGCATTGCTGGCGTGGCTGGTCACCGGGCTGGTTGCCTGGATGCTGGTGTCATCGGACTATCAGCGGTTTTGCGATGCGGCAG
>CAMYKF010000712.1:0-2901 GCA_947258905.1 uncultured Pirellulaceae bacterium
CGATTGCTCGAGATCGCCGTCTTCGAATGTCACGGTTCCCTGCACATCATCATAGTCCTCGCCGGGCAAGGCAGTTGCTCCCACGGTGCGATAATCGACGGTGACCTGGCCGTCCGATCCCTGTTCGCGAACAATCATGACCTGGGCCGTGCCAGCAGTTTCATTGAATGTGATCGAATTGGTTTGCAGAGAAATCGTCCCGGGAAAGACGCCGGGTTCGGCGTACTGGAAATAGCCGTCGGCGTTCAGCCACTCGCTTTCATGGTTACCGGGCACATATCCCTGCCCGGGTACCCACGTGCCTGTCGAGAAAACCGAAGGATCCTCGGTCTCGTAGACCACACCATCCAGGATCACATTGTCGACTCGCAGATTGTTGTCAAAGTCCGGGGGAATCTTCCGGGCACCGGTCAGCTGCACCCGGATCTGGTCGATGGTGACCGTTTCGCTGGCGTTGTACGCATAGGCTGCAAAAGTTCTGGGGCCGGGATTGCCAGCGATGTTGTCCCACGTTTGCACGACCACTTCGTCAATCAACAACTGCATGGTCTCGTCGTTTTCGGAACCGGCCGCATTGATCACGATGGTGGTGCCGTCGCCCGCGCCTGAATCGCCATACTGGAAATAGCCATCGGTGTTCAGCCACTCCGTTTCGTGATAACCGGGCACAAATCCCTGCCCGGGTACCCAGGAACCTGTGGAAAATACCGAGGGGTCTTCGGATTCAAATCGGACTCCGTCAACAATCACGGCATCCACTCGCAGATTGTTGTCAAAGTCCGGGGGAATCTTCTGGGCACCCGTTAGCTGCACCCGGATCTGATCGATGGTGACCGTGTCGCCGGTGTTATACACATAGGACTCAAAGATCCTGGGGCCGGGGTCGCCACCAATGTTGTCCCACGTTTCCACGACCACTTCGTCAATCAACAGCTGCATGGTCTCGGTGTTTTCGGATCCGGCTGCCAGGATCTCCACCGTACTCAACATCATCCGCTGTTCGAGCGGTTCGGCAAACAACGCCAGATGTTCAGGATCGGCAACGGCGGGAAGGCGACGCGGGCGAAATTTCAGCATGGTGGAATCCTTCGGTGTGGGTCTGGCGGTCCGTCAACGGCCTGTCAGAGAACGGACTCAGGCGGGTATCCCAGTCTAATCCTCCCGGCGACATGGTCAAACACGCCGATTCGAAAAATGAACCCGCGCCAAAACCGAGTGTGCGAAGTCGCGCGCAAGCGTGGACGATTTGCTGTTCAAATCCTCCGCGGCGATACATAATGTCGGGAGTAAGCTTCATAACTTTCTGACTTTCAATCGGTATCGGCAACCGGAGGTAACGGGAATCGGAATGAGTAGCGATTTCGGACAACAGCAATTCCAGCGTCAACAGTTTCGCCACAAACCTTCGGATGCAGGCCGGTCGGAGATCGATCACGACCGTATCCAGCGTGAGCTGGTATGGCGCATGTTTGGCGTACAGGAAGATGAACCCACGTCACTGGGTGCACGGCGTCGCGAAACCAAAAAGGAGGAGGAACGCAAGGAATTGCGTGAGTCGCGGGCCAACACCGTGCTGACGCTGGCCCTGGGAGGCGTCATTATCAGTTCGCTGACCCTGTTGTCCTTTTACGTCTTCGCGGTTGCCGGTGGTGTCATGATGCACCAGCTGCGTAATTACCAGCTATGTCGTGTGGCCTGTATCCTGGCCATGATTCCGGTAATCTCGCCGCTCATTGTGGTGGGTATTCCCTTCGGCGTGATCGGGCTGGCCAAATTGCGCGACCCGGACGTCAAACGCGCCTTTATTTGATGAACAGCCGTTTGCCGGAACGGCCAGCCGTGCCTTAGAATCGCAACGCTCTGTGATATGACGCCGGGACTTGCTGCAGGTACCCACTGCTTACGCTCATGGAATTCGCAATCCGCTGCGAAAATCTGGTCAAGACCTATGCGGGCAAGCCGCCGGTGGAGGCCGTGCGCGGTGTGGACCTGGCGATCCGGCCGGCCGAGTGCTTTGGCGTGCTGGGTCCCAACGGTGCTGGCAAAACGACGACGATCGAGATTCTCGAAGGTCTGTTGCCGGCGACCAGCGGTCAGGTCGAGGTGCTGGGCAAACACTGGGGACGCCACGATCAGGAAATCCGTCAGCGCATCGGAGTTTCGCTGCAGGAAACGCAACTGAGCGACCGCCTGACGGTCTACGAAACCCTGCAGTTGTTTCGCAGCTTTTACGAACGCGGCAGCACCGTGGAGCGATGTCTTGAGCAAGTCTCGCTGACCGGGAAATCCCGCAGCTGGGTCAAGAAACTCTCCGGCGGGCAAAAACAGCGGCTGGCCGTCGCGACCGCCATCGTCGGTGATCCGGATCTGCTGTTTCTGGACGAACCAACCACAGGACTCGACCCGGCCAGCCGCCGCGAACTGTGGGACATCATCCGCTCGTTTCGTCAGCGTGACAAAACGGTCATGATCACAACGCATTACATGGAGGAGGCCGAGCGGCTGTGTGATCGCGTTGCCATTTTCGATCACGGCAAGGTCATCGCGCTGGGAACACCGAATGAGCTGATCGCCTTGCTCGGTGCCGAACATGTGATCGAGTTTTCGACCGAGAACCACAACGGAGACAGCCGCTCGTCCGGCGAACTCGACTGGATGGAACGCTTGCCGACGGTCGATCATGTCGACGAGATCGAGGGCCAGATCCGTTTGACGGTGGCCCAGCCACATATCGTCCTGCCGGAATTGATGCAAAATCTGGCCCAACGCAACTTGCGTATGGCCAGCCTGACCACCCGGCACGCCAGCCTGGAAGATGTATTCGTCAATCTGACCGGCCGGCAGCTGAGCGAGAACTGATCCGCATAACGAAAAACAGGAAACCGCCTTACGTTGGCGTCG
>CAMYKF010000712.1:3002-11802 GCA_947258905.1 uncultured Pirellulaceae bacterium
GCTGTGGAATCTGACGATGGCGCGGCTGCGCGAATTCTATCGTCAACCCGAAGCGGTATTCTGGGTCTACTTCTTTCCCATCCTGATGGTCGTGGCACTGGGAATTGCGTTTCGTAACAAGCCCATTGAGGAGATCAAGGTCGACGCCGTCCGCTCGCCGGCCGCCGAGACCTTGTCCGAGGCCCTGGCATCCGATCCGCGTATCAAACTGACGCTGCTCGACCGGGAGGAATGCGCGAAACGACTTCGCACCGGCAAGTCCGATGAGTACTTTTTGCTGGACGGCGAATCGGTGGAGTACTTTCTGGATCCGACGCGGCCTGGAAGTATTGTCGCACGCAACACCGTCAATGACCTGTTGCAGCGAGCGGCCGGGCGCGACGATCCCGTCACGGTAACCGATTACGAACTGGACGAACCCGGTGCGCGCTATATCGATTTCCTGGTCCCCGGTCTGATCGGCATGGGCTTAATGGGCGGCGGAATGTGGGGCGTCGGGTTTGCGATCGTCGATATGCGGATTCGCAAGTTGCTGAAGCGGTTTCTCGCCACACCGATGAAGAAAAGCCATTTCCTGATGGGGGTCATGGCCAGCCGACTGGTATTCATGATCCCGGAAATGATTTTGCTGATCGTGTTTGCCCATTATGCCTTTGGCGTGGAAATCTATGGCAACTGGCTGGCGATTATCTTTGTCGTGTTGCTGGGCGCTACGCAGTTTTCCGGAATCGGATTGCTGGTGGCCTCCCGGGCGAAAACACTCGAGTCGGTTTCCGGGCTGATGAATCTCGTGATGCTGCCGATGTGGACGTTGTCAGGCGTCTTTTTTTCCTACGAGCGGTTTCCGGAAACGGTATGGCCGATCATCCGGTTGCTGCCACTGACGCCGCTGATCGATGCCCTGCGGGCCATCATGACCGAAGGCGCGACACTGGCTTCGCAGTGGCAGGAACTGACCATTATGACCGCCTGGGGCGTGTTCAGTTTCGCGCTGGCGCTGTACTGGTTTCGCTGGCATGACTAGCTGCGTGTGCAACGACACGCGGTGCGGGCCAGAGGAGGAATCCGGGGACTGGATGAGACAACGGTTATTGCACATGCAAAATGCAAAGTGCGACGTGCGAAGTGCAAGGCGCAGATTGATCAGGCCCCCATGCACCTGACCCCACTAGCGGCGACGACGACGTAGACAAATCAGCAACGTGCCGGCGGCCAGCAGCACGCCACCGGCCGGTTCGGGAATCGAGTTCATGGGCACGCCCACCGTGCCATGGACGACGGTTGTCTCACCGGCCAGCAGGGTCAGATCCCATTGCAAGGCCGCCGTGAAATCACCGGGACCGAATGCGGGACCGTTGTCGGACAAAGTCGTTATCGCCTCGATCCGCAGATTGCCATCCAGATCATCGGAATAATCGGAGATTTGCCAGTGATCGACGTGGGTAAACTCGCGAAAGGTCGATATTCCGCCGGCATCGGACACGTCAATGCGGCCCGGAACATAATTCGCACTGTCGGAACTCGATCCGTTCAGGTCATGATCGAAGTAGTTATACAGGGTGATGATTTCAGTGAATTGATTGGTGTTGGTAATGGCTGCCGAGTAATCCAGAGTGGCCGCGCCGCCGACATCGTTGACTTCGTAGGACAGCGTGACGTCAAAGCCCGTGGTGTTGATGCCGCCGCCGACGCCGCTGAATGTCAGCCAGCCCGCATTGCCCGAGTCCATCGCTGTGCCGCCTGTCAATTCCGAAGTCACTTCACCCAGCAAGGGATGGTTATTGCGGAGGAACCACGTTTCCTGAAACAGAATGTCGCTGGCGGAAATCAGGTTGGCGTTGCCGATATTCGAGTTGTCCGCATCATAGGCGAACGTGGCGGTGCCATCGCTGATGGTCAGCACGTCGGCGGGGATTGGCGAACAGGCAAAAAACGCGGCGGCCAACAACAGCAGGCAGGCAAAACAACGATTCATGATGCGGTCTCCGGAAACTGGTCGTGGCCCACAACAGGAAAGAGCCGGTTTCGATGGTAATTGGCGTTCCCCCGCCTGCGTGACCGTCGCTCGGGCCCGGGCACCACGATTGGCAAGCGGGTGACATGTTGTAGGGATTGTTCCGGTCAGATGCGGCCCCTGGCGGCAACTATCGTTGAGGCCAGGGCCCGAACCAGTACACTTGGTTTTCCCGGGCATTGAAAAACGCTAACGGCGGCGTCTGCCGCACCCTTGTTTATGATTCACGCTGAGAACCTTCGTTTCGCCTATCCGCGCTCGGAATTCGAGTTGCGGATCGATGATTTGCTGGTGGAAGCAGGCGAAAAAGTGGCGGTCGTGGGGCCCAGCGGTTCGGGCAAGACCACGCTGCTGAACCTGATCTCGGGCATCAGCGTGCCGGATGAAGGTCGCATTACGGTGATGGACCAGCCAGTGGGGACGTTGGGCGATGCGGCCCGCCGCCGCTTTCGCGTCTCCAGCATCGGGGCCATTTTTCAGCGGTTTGAACTCGTCGATTACCTGTCGGTCCGCGACAACATCCTGCTGCCCTGCTGGATTAATCGAGCGCTTCCCCTGGATGCCGATGTGCGGCAACGAGCCAGCGAACTGGCAGAACAAACTGGCATTGGGGACAAGTTGCATCGTCGGGTTACGCGGTTGTCCCAGGGCGAACAGCAACGCGTGGCGATTTGCCGGGCTTTGCTGACACGGCCGGCATTGATTCTCGCTGACGAACCGACTGGCAACCTGGACCCGGTTAACAAGCAGATTATTCTCGATTTGCTGTTTCAGCATTGTGCCGAGAATGACCTTACTCTTGTGGCAGTCACCCACGACTCCAATATCGTTGACGGGTTTGATCGCATTATCGACTTCGCAGAGTTTCGCGCAGGGAGTTCCTTATGATGCGAGCCCTGCGACTGGCGTGGCGATATGTGGTGCATCACCGATTCAAGTCTCTGCTGATGGTGTTGTGCATTGCGTTAACGGTTTCGCTACCCATTGCCCTGGCGATTTTGCTGGCCAGTTTCAATCAGCAAATTGTGTCTCGCGCGCGGGCCACGCCCCTGGTCGTTGGCGCCAAAGGCAGTGCGCTGGATCTGACCATGCACGCCATCTATTTTCGCACCAAACCACCAGGCACACTCGTGCAAGGCGCTGGCCAGCCGGTAGGCGATCTGGGCACCGCCATTCCCGTGCATGCGCGATATACGGCCCAGCAGGTGCCCGTCGTCGGCACGACACTCGATTATTTTGACTTTCGCAAGATCGGCATGGCCAGCGGACCGGGGCTGGCGCGACTCGGTGATTGTGTTCTCGGGGCACGGGCTGCCCGGCGACTGGGGCTCAAGGCGGGTGATTCATTGCTGACCGATCGGGAAAACGTCTGGGACATCGCCGGCAGCACGCCGCTGAAGATGCGTGTCGGCGGAATTCTGGCGCCCACCCGGTCACCCGACGACGACGTGGTGTTTGTCGATTTGAAAACGGCCTGGATCATCGAGGGGCTGGGTCATGGCCATGAGGATCTGGAAGACGAAACCGATGAGAATCTTGTATCCGGTCGGGAGGACGGAGTGGTGACGGCCCGGGCGACGGTGACGAATTTTATTGAAGTCACCGATGAGAACGCGGCATCCTTTCATTTCCACGGCAACTTTGACGAGTTCCCCGTGACCGCGTTGATTGTGTTGCCCCGCGACGACAAGGGCGAGGCGCTGATGCTGGGAAGATATCAACGCGATGATGCTCCGGCACAAATGTCCAAACCGATCGACGAAGTGCAAAACCTCATGCAATTGGTGTTTCGAGTGCAAAAGTTTTTCAACGCCAACGCGGTATTGATCAGCGTTTCCACTGCCCTGCTGCTGGTGCTCGTTGTCCTGTTGTCGATTCGACTCCGCGCCGGGGAAATGGAAACCATGTTCAAGATTGGCTGCGCGCGGGGCACCATGGCTTCGTTGATTGCCTCCGAATTGTTGATCATTTTCCTGCTGGCCGCAGTCTGCGTCGTGAGCGTGGTGTTGGTGACCAACTGGTACGCCGATGATCTGGTGCGCAGCCTCCTCGGATAACGGGCACGGCGGCGTTGGCCAGTGACTAAAACGTCGTCCCCAGTCCGACCGACCAACCTTCGAATCCGATAATGCCCAGCACCGGTGTCGAAGGCCCTGTCCAGACCCGGTTCTCATACATCACGCGGCCCGACCAATTGCAGTGGCCCAGACGCTTGCGTAACTCGATGCCGATGGCAATTTCGCCAATCAGAGTCGTTTCCTTGGCGTCTTCAAGACGGACGACCGGCGGGGCGGGCAAGGGATCGGGCAACGCCGGCGGATAAATTCCGGTCAGCGTACGGTTAACGGTTTTGTCACCATGAACGACCGATCCGCCACCCTTGATCAAAAGGGCCAGGCCAGATCGTCCAATACTGCGACGCGTTTCGGCCCCGCCCACAAATCCCAAGCCGTTGAAATTGCGCGTAAAATCCAGTTGCTGGGGAAACGTGCCGACAACCGTCGCCAATCGCTGCTGATTGATTTCAGCATAGCGAACTCCCAGGTGTCCGCTCACCTCCATGTTGCTGACCGAAAGATCCCAGGTCCCTTCCAAATCCATGGTCTGCGTGCGCAATTCGTTTTCAACCGACAACCGGTCGCCGCCTATCGCTGCGACCGTAGCCGGAAAAACGGCGGCCACCTGGGTCGTTGCAAAAGTCTCCGGTCCCGAGACAAAGCTGCGTGCGGTCGAGTCTTCATACTGCCAGTACTGGGCACGAATGCCCGGTCCCCGTCCCGATTTCCATGCCAGAAAAACGCGTGGGGAATGGCTGTAACCAAAATCCAGCGGCAGCAGATTGGAGGTTCTGCTGAACGGGTTGGTTACCTGAATATCGTAGGCCTCCAAAAACCGTGGCCGGATGTAAACGTAATCGTAACCAGCCGTGAATCCCGATTGACAGCGGCAGCAGCAACCGCACCCTTGCCCGCAGGAGCCTGAACCAGCCTGATACCCGCAACCTGGCTCAGCCAGTTCGCTGTATCCCGGCGAATCAAGACGATAACGCAAGTCATTGATCTGTGCCTGCAAACTGGCGAGGTGGCCATTCAACTGATGCATCGGGTCCGTTTGAGCCGGCAACTGGCTGGCACAGATAACACTCGTGAGCCATCCCAGAGTCAGTAAAAGCAGGCGATTCATCTCTAACTTTCCCGTATTTGGACATGATTACATGGCAGGGTCGTTATCGTCATAATCGTTGCAATCGATACAATCGGAACGCCGGGTTCGGGTTACGCGTGTTGGGCAGACTGCGTTGTTTGGGTTCTTTAAGTGTCATCCTGGCAGGATATGGCTGCAACTGTTTGGCGAACGAGACGTGAGAGCAATCGATGTTGAAGAGCATTTTGGTGGGCTGCGTATTAACGATGCTCACCATCGTCATTCATGGACTGGGCACCGTGCTATGGACCAAATTCCTGGTCCGTCGCCAGCAGGAAATAGAGCATCGCACGAGCGAGATGTTGCAGATTCTTTGCTCCACGGCGCTTGTGCTGCTGTTGATTCAGATCATCGAAGTTGCCCTGTGGGCGAGTGCCTGGCTCATGGTGCCGGAAGTGCCTGAGTTGAGCGCGCTGGAAGAAGCACTGTATTTCTCAATGGTTACGTTCACATCCCTGGGATATGGCGACATCGTGATTGCCGGTCCATGGCGACTGCTGGCCGGTATTCAAGCGATGAATGGGCTGTTGATTTTTGGTTGGAGCACGGCCCTGCTGTTTGCCGTCACGGCACAGATGTTGCGCCGGCGTTTTGGCATTCAGGCGGCAACGGACGAAACCACAACGATCAACCGTAAACCACCGCCCGGCTAGCTAATGGTCCGACTGGTCCTTCCGATAAGTACGGCCTTGCCACTCGGTGGGGATCAGTCGTATCGGACCTTGCGGGTTGGCCGCGTCTCGTTCCACGCGAAAGGCGCGCCGCACATAGTTGTGGCAGTTGATGCAGCTGGAGGTCATTTGCAGGAATGTGTAATGAGCTCCGTCAAGATCGCCGGCATCCGACAGTTCCACCAGCTTGTCGCACTGGCGACGGAATTCCTGACCCATGTGCTGGTAGACCGGATCGTCTGCGCGCGGCCAGCCAACCGCCTCACTCATGCGTTTCATGTTTTCCGCGCCGTGACGAATTAGCGCAAAGTTTTCGCTGACCAGTCCATCCAGCACGTTTTGCGATCCAGCCAGTTTAGCGCGCATCAGAGGCACTGTCTGTTCCTGCTGGACTTCCTCGACTTCCTGAGGCTCCTGGGGCTCCTGGGGCTCCTGGGGCTCCTGAGGCGACAAGTCCTGCTGGATCAGCACCCAACCGGCGCACAATGACGACAACGCAAACAGACTCAGCAGTATCAATTTCATGGCAGTCGGCTCTCAATAAATCCACCAGGGCTCAACTTGGCAGTGCTATATGACTCATCATGCCGATTCCCGACATCCTTGCAACGGCGTATTCCGGGTCTCGACTGAAACCGACCCGGAGTGTCGGTCAAACTCGAATCGCTAGCTGGTACACGTGGAGTCCACGCTACAAGCTGCGCCCGGCGAGCGATTCGTCGTCCGTTTCGTTGACGGCTCCGATCTCGTCCATCAGTGCCTTCCATTCCCGCAGGCCTTCATCATCGGTCAGCACGTCCACCATCAGGTGGCCGTCACGTTTGTTCAGCTGTCCCCATAGCTGGCCCGTTGCTTACTTCAGTCCCAGGCAATCATCGAGGGCAGCGGAAATTTCCGCCAGGCGATCCGCCCCACCGCCGCCAACTTCCGCTGCGGCCCAACCATAAAAGTTGATTTCCTGCAGAGCATCACGAACGTCGGCCCAATCAATATCATCTTCGCCCAGTTTGGCCCAGTTCTGATTGGCTCGCGAGTAGCCCTTCACATCGAGTTTGACGATGCGTTTGCCGAGCGTGCGAATCCACTGTCCGCAATCACCGTATTTCCAGTGATTGCCGACATCGAATTGCATGCCCACCCAGGGCGAGTTCAATTCGTCAACGAAGCGCACGAATTTGTCGGCCGTCTGATTCTCGTCACCTTCATGATCGTAGAGAAAGTGATTCCAGACGTTTTCAATCGCGATCACAACACCCAGTCGCGCGGCCAGCGGAATCGCTTTGGCAATGTTCTCGATGGCCCGGGGCCAGATTTCGTCTTCCGGCCCGTCCTGACCATGTCCCACGACGAGCAACGCCGTATTGCCACCGACGGCATGCGTATCGCGAATCGCCGTTTGCAAATCCTGCAATGCCTGGGCTCTTTGCCCGGCGTCCGGACTGGAGTGTCGAATGCTCCAGTGGGTCGAGCACACGGTCCCATCGACTGGCAAACCGGATTCGGCAATCGCCTTGCTTGTTTCCTCCACACTCATACCGGGCGAGTTCATTTCGATGCCGTCAAACCCGGCAGTCCGGGCCGCCTTGAATTTGTCGACCAGCGACCCGTCCACTTTGACCATGCCGATTTTCAACGATTTGAGGATGCGCCGGTCCTCGGCCTGCCGAGTTCGGGGCTGCAGTAACGGCTTAACGCTGGCCGGCAGCGACATACCGCTGGAAGCTGTCAAAAGACAGGCGGCCGCACCTGAACGAACAAAACTGCGACGGGAAAATCTTGTGTCATGATCAGGCATTGAGCGACTCCGCCGGGATGTTCTTTTTTGGGACCACGTCACCAGTTTAACAAATAGGCGGGCGGCTGAGATGTTTTTGTGTCCCCGGGCGTCGCTGCCCAATGCCCCGGCATTTTCAGGGCTCGGGAGCCTGGCAAATACGAGCCAAACGCAAAATCCAGATGCGGTGTAACAAAGTATCACGGATTACGCTCATGTCTGTGTTCCCTGGGTGGAGCCCCCGTTTTTTGCGGGCCTGGGGTCAGGGTTGTTGATGTGAGTGATGGAGCCCGATCGCACAGTTGAACGATCGCAGGTGTCACGCGTCGAGTTTCGGGCGTGACACCTGTTGCTTCATCTCATCCATCACCACCCTTCCACGCACAAATGTTGCCTGGACCCGAGAGTTTTCACGGACACAAGACATTACGGAGGTGGTCAATTTCATGTGGTCAACATCGAAAAGCGCGTCGTCGCAGCCTATAATCGACTCACCGGCCGATTCCTTACCAGCAGTTTGCATGGCAGATACGTCAGTAAGTTTTCTGGATTCGCTCAAGGCCGACGGTGCGTCGGAGTCCTGGCGGGAGTTCGTGGATCTGTACACGCCGTTGATCCGCATTTGGCTGGGGGGCCAGCACGTGCGTGACCAGGAACGCGACGACGTTACCCAGGAAGTGATCTCCGTGGTCCTGCGCAAGCTGCCCGAGTTTCAACGGCAACGCACAGGATCGTTTCGCAGCTGGTTGAAACAAATCACCATTTTTTGCTGGCAAAATTATCGCCGAAAACATATCAACCGCGTCGCTGCTGTCGGCGGCAGTGACTTCGGTCAAATGATCGTCGAACTGGAAGACCCGGACAGCCAGATGAGTCGTCGCTGGGACGACCAGCATGACCAGTACGTGTTGCAACAGCTGCTGGAAAAAATCCGGCCCGGCGTGCGTCAATCCACCTGGGACGCGTTTCGCGCCGTGACCATCGACGGCCAGACTCCCGAACAGGCTGCCGGCCAGTTGGGTATGTCCGTCAACGCCGTGTATGTGGCCAAGTCCCGCGTACTCAGCCAGCTGCGACAACTCAGCGAAGGCCTCGTTGACTGGAAAGAGGACTAAAGGGCATTTCAAAACTGTTTTG
>CAMYKF010000713.1 GCA_947258905.1 uncultured Pirellulaceae bacterium
CATCAGACCCAGACGGCGCGCGGCAAATGTGGCCATGCTGACATGATCTTCCTGATTGGCCGACGTGGGCAGACTGTCAACCGAAGCCGGATGAGCCAGTGACTTGTTTTCGCTGGCCAGCGCGGCAGCCGTGACCTGGGCGATCATGAATCCCGAATCGACTCCGCCATGCTCCACCAGGAAGGCCGGCAATCCACTGAGGTGCTTGTCCATCAACAGGGCGATTCGGCGTTCGGACAACGCGCCGATCTCGGCAATCGCCACTGCCAGCGCATCGGCGGCCATGGCAACTGGCTCGGCGTGGAAGTTGCCTCCGGAAACGACGTCACCCGATTCGGCAAATACCAGCGGGTTGTCCGAAACCGCATTGGCCTCGCGCTCCAGAATGCCGGCCACATATCGCATCTGGTCCAGGCACGCGCCCATCACCTGGGGCTGGCAACGCAATGAGTAGGGGTCCTGTACCTTTTCGCAATCGGAATGCGACTGGCGAATCCCGCTGTTGGCCAGCAATTCCCGATAGGCGGCAGCGCAATCCCGCTGGCCGGGATGCAAACGGACTTCGTGAACCCGCGCATCAAACGGCGCGTCGCTGCCGTGCGCCGCGTCGACACTCATCGCTCCGGCCACCATCGCCGCAGCAAACACATCCGTTGCGGCAAACAATCCCTTGAGCGCCAAAGCGGTCGATACCTGAGTGCCGTTGAGTAACGCCAGTCCCTCCTTGGGCTCCAGTTGTATGGGTTGGCAATCAATTCGCCCGAGTGCCTGGCCAGCATCCATCAACTGCCCATCGAATTCCACTTCGCCCAGCCCAATCAACGCGCAGGCCAGATGAGCCAGTGGAGCCAAATCGCCGCACGCACCAACCGAACCCTGGCTGGGGATCTGCGGCACTACGCCCCAATTGGCCATCTGCAACAACGTATCGATCACGACGCGACGCACACCCGAAAAACCCCGGGCGAGCGAGTTGATTTTCAACAGCAGAATCATCCGCACGACTTCGGGGGCAAGATTTCTGCCGACCCCCGCTGCGTGCGACAGCACCAGGTTGACTTGCAATTGCCTGAGGTCCTGCGAGGAAATTTTTTCCTGGGCCAGCGAACCAAACCCGGTATTGATGCCATAGACTGTTTGATCCTGCTCGACGATCGATTGCACCGTCGCCTGGGCACGGTCCACCACCCCGTACGCCGCATCGTCGATCGACCAATGTTCGTGATCGCGCACCGCGGCTTTCAAGTCCTTGAGTGTTAGTTCGCCGGGATAAATATTAAACGTCGTCAAGTTTTGTCTGCCAAAAAAATATCCTTGTCCTTGTCCTTGTCCTTTGTCTTCGTCCTTGTCGCAGTATTGGCGAGAGACAAGAATAAGGACGAGGACAAAGATGATGATGTCCTGTTACGCCTCTACCTGTCACTCAAGCATCGGCAAATTCAGCTTGTGCTCGCGTGCACATTCAATCGCTTCCTCGTACCCGGCATCAGCGTGTCGCATCACGCCGGTCGCCGGATCGTTGAAGAGGACTCGAGCGATCCGCGCATCGGCCGCTTCGCTGCCATCACAACAGATCACGACGCCGGAGTGCTGCGAAAAGCCCATGCCGACGCCGCCACCGTGATGGAAACTGACCCAGGTCGCGCCGCTGGCCGTGTTCAGCAAGGCATTCAGCAGCGGCCAGTCGGACACTGCATCCGATCCGTCCTTCATCGATTCGGTCTCGCGGTTGGGACTGGCCACCGATCCTGAATCCAGATGATCCCGCCCGATGACCACGGGCGCTGACAGCTCGCCTGTGCGAACCATTTCGTTGAAGGCCAGACCCAGGCGGTGCCGATCGCCGAGTCCCACCCAGCAAATTCGCGACGGCAAGCCCTGAAACTGAATGCGTTCCCGCGCCATATCCAGCCAGTTGTGCAAGTGCGGATCGTCGGGAATCAACTCCTTCACTTTGGCATCGGTTTTGTAAATATCCTCGGGATCGCCCGACAAGGCCGCCCAGCGAAACGGACCAATGCCGCGGCAGAACAACGGGCGGACGTAGGCCGGCACAAACCCCGGAAAGTCAAACGCGTTGGTGACGCCTTCATCTGCCGCGACCTGACGAATGTTGTTTCCGTAGTCGAACGTGGGGATGCCCTGATGGCAGAATTTCAGCATGGCACGCACGTGTACGGCCATCGATTGTTTGGCTTGACGAATCACTCGCTCGGGATCCGTTTGCCGCAACTGTTCGGCTTGCTCCTGTGTCCAGCCGATGGGCAAATAGCCGTTCAGCGGATCGTGGGCCGACGTCTGATCAGTCACGGCGTCGGGCCGAATGCCACGCTCGACCATTTGCGGCAGGACTTCGGCCGCGTTGCCCAGCAGACCGACCGACAACGGCTGATTATCGGAGCAGGCCTGCTCGATCAGTTGCAGTGCTTCCTCCAGGTCTGTCGCCTTTTTATCGACGTAACCAGTTTTCAATCGCATGTCGATTCGCGATTCGTCGCACTCGACGGCCAGCATCGATGCGCCGGCCATGGTGCAGGCCAGCGGCTGTGCGCCGCCCATGCCGCCCAGCCCGGCGGTCAAAAACCACTTGCCGCTGAGGTCGCCGCCAAAATGCTTTTTCCCGACCGAAATAAACGTCTCGTAGGTGCCCTGCACAATGCCCTGACTGCCAATGTAGATCCACGAGCCGGCGGTCATCTGCCCATACATGATCAGACCGGCGCGATCCAGTTCGTGAAAGTGTTCCCAGGTGGCCCAGTGCGGCACGAGATTGCTGTTGGCAATCAGCACCCGTGGTGCATCCTCGTGAGTTCGAAAAACGCCAACCGGTTTGCCCGATTGAACCAGCAGTGTCTGGTCGGCTTCCAGATTCCGCAATGACTCGACTATCTTGTCAAAGCATTCCCAGTTGCGGGCCGCCCGGCCAATGCCTCCGTAGACCACCAGCTCCTCGGGCTTTTCCGCCACTCCGGGATCCAGGTTGTTCATCAACATCCGCAAAGGTGCTTCGGTCAGCCAGCTTTTGCAGGTAAGCTCATTGCCATGCGGCGCCTTGATGTTGCGGTGCAGGGTAGCCATGGGATTCGTGTCTTTTTTGTTGACGGTAAGGAATGCATTCACTTGAGTGCGGCAAGCAGTCGAATTAGAACGATTTTCCCCCGCTGTGTCATCGAACTCAACCGCACCTGAGCTACATCGTAGCCGGATTCGCAAGAGGATCTTGCGCTTTTTTCAACCTCTCCCATGATTGGGAGAGGTCAGGACCCGCTTTAAGCGGGGCCTGGGTGAGGGCTGATGGATGGATAACGATTCATGGGACCAAATCCAAGTAAAACGACCCAACGCTCCCACCTATTTTTAAAGGGGGGCAGGGGGGTTCAACCGGCAACGCAGATTACCCGAAGTGTTGGCACTTCGGCTACGTAACCACCTCACTCCAATGGACAACAACCACCAACTGTTTCTCGACTTTCACCTGATCACCATGCAGCCGGACGGCGAGCCATATGGTCTGGTCCGTGACGCTGCGCTGGTGGTGCGAAACGGTGTGATCGACTGGCTCGGTTCGGCGACCGAATTCAACAAACAGGATTTCGAGGGTACCGTCATCAAAGGCGAAGGCCGGTTCCTCTCGCCCGGGCTGATCGATTGTCATACACACCTGGTTTGGGGCGGCAGCCGGGCGGACGAATGGGAACAGCGACTGAGTGGCGTGTCGTACGAAGAAATCGCGCGGCAAGGCGGCGGTATTCTCTCCACCGTGCGAGCCACCCGTGAAGCGGACGAAGCGACGTTGTATGCAGCGGCACGCGATCGCATCGAGTACCTGATGCGGCAAGGCGTGACGACGCTGGAAATCAAATCCGGATACGGACTCGAGATCGAAACCGAACTCAAAATGCTGCGTGTGGCCACCGATCTGCGCGACTCGATGCCCGTCGATGTGGTGAGAACCTTTCTCGGCGCCCACGCGCTGCCTGTCGAATTCGCCGGCCGCCCCGACGAGTACATTGATCTGGTTTGCGGTGAGATGATGACGGCCGCCGCCGCTCACTGCGAAGCGGTGGATGTATTCTGCGAAGGGATTGGCTTCGATATCGAGCAAACACGCCGCGTACTGGAAGCTGGCAAATCGCACGGTCGGCAACTGAAGATCCACGCCGAACAACTCTCCAACCTCGGTGGCGCGGGTCTGGCGGCCGAAATGGGTGCCGTCTCGGCCGACCATCTGGAATACCTGGACGAATCGGGCGTGCAGGCCATGGCAGAGCAGGGTACGGTCGCTGTGTTGTTGCCCGGAGCGTATTATTTCATCCACGAAACACAAATTCCGCCCATCGATTTGTTCCGCCAGTATGGCGTGCCGATGGCCGTCGCCACGGACGCCAATCCGGGAAGCTCGCCGGTGGCCAGCCTGTCGCTGATGATGAACATGGCTTGCACCCTGTTTCGGCTAACGCCCGAGGAAGCCTGGGCGGGAGTGACACGAAATGCGGCGGCCGCGCTGGGACTGGGCCAGCGCGTGGGCACGCTGGAAGTCGGCAAACAGGCGGACCTGGTCGTCTGGAATATCAACT
The DNA here is from genome assembly GCA_947258905.1 of uncultured Pirellulaceae bacterium. GTDB lineage: Bacteria > Planctomycetota > Planctomycetia > Pirellulales > Pirellulaceae > CAJQPP01. Next base: position 4,578 of record CAMYKF010000713.1, read on the forward strand.
CACCGGCCGAACTGGCCTACGGTATCGGTCACAATCCCTGTCGCACCGTTTACAAACACGGCGAGGCGCAGGTGTATGGAGCGTGAGAACACCAGGGTTACCCTCCCCCCGGGAGGGTCGGGAGCGCAGCGACCGGGGAGGGCAAACTAATACAATCTCGAAGCGATCGTTGAACAATAACAAACCCTCCCCGCATCCCGATGAATCGGGATTGCGACCCTCCCAGAGGGAGGGTGACATTTAATTTAGCCGCATAAAATCCGGCAATTTGGAACCGACATGAAACAACTGATTGAATGCGTACCCAATATCAGCGAAGGCCGCGACGAAAAAGTCATTGCGGACGTTAGCCAGATTGTGGAAACCGTTGACGGTGTCCGTTTGCTGGATGTGGACCCCGGCAAGGCCACCAACCGAACAGTTATCACGTTGGTTGGCGAGCCGCAGCCTGTTATCGACGCGGCGTTTCTGCTGATCGAAAAAGCCAGCCAGCTGATCGACATGAGCAAACATCAGGGCGAGCATCCACGGTTCGGCGCTACCGATGTGTGTCCCCTGATTCCCATCTCGGGGATCACGATGGAGGAGACCGTCGAGTACGCCCATCGACTGGGGAAACGTGTCGGGGATGAACTGTCGATTCCGGTTTATTTCTACGAGAACGCGGCAACGGAAGAAAAACGCCGCAACCTGGCTACGGTGCGGGCCGGGCAGTACGAAGGCCTGCCCAGGAAACTTCAGGATCCGGACTGGAAACCCGACGCTGGACCTGACGTCTTCAACGCCCGCTCGGGCGCGACGGCCATCTCGGCGCGGGATTTCCTGGTGGCCTACAACGTCAACCTCAACACGACTTCCACTCGACGCGCAAACGCCATTGCATTTGACGTACGGGAAGCGGGACGAGTGAAAACCAAAGGGGGCGTGGCGCAACGCGACGCCGACGGCAATGCCATCCGCGTGCCCGGCCAGTTAAAGGCCGTTAAGGGAATCGGCTGGTACATCGAAGAATACGGTATCTGCCAGATTTCCATGAACCTGACCAACATCAACATTACTTCCATCCATGAGGCCTTTGAGGCAACTCGCGAGAGCGCCAACCGGCGGGGCATGCGAGTCACCGGCTCGGAACTGGTCGGCCTGGTACCCCGGCAGGCCATGATCGATGCCGGCGAATATTACCTGACGCGACAAAAGAGGTCTTTGGGTGTTTCCGATGCCGAGAAGATCAAGATCGCCGTCAAATCACTGGGACTCGATGACCTGACTCCCTTTGATCCCCGCAAAAGCATTATCGAATACGCCATGGAAGACGAATCGGCCAATCCGCTTTTGAAAATGAAACTGGTTGACTTTGCTGACGAAACGGCTTCCGAATCGATGGCCCCCGGCGGCGGCAGTGTATCAGCCTATGTTGGCGCTTTGGGTGTCAGCCTGGCAACCATGGTCGCGAATCTCTCCGCACACAAACGGGGCTGGGACGACCGCTGGCAAGAGTTTTCCGAATGGGCAGTCAAGGGTCAACGACTCAAGGACCAGTTGCTGGTGCTGGTCGACGAAGACACCCACGCCTTCAATCAAATCATCGCTTCCTTTCGCCTGCCCAAAGGGACTGACGAGGAGAAAGCTGCGCGGCAAGCAGCCATTGATGCGGCGACACGCCACGCCATTGAAGTGCCCTTTCGCGTGATGCAGGTTTCGCTGGAATCCATGCAGGTGATCAAGGCCATGGCCGAAATTGGCAATCCGGCGTCGGCCAGTGATGCCGGCGTGGGCGGCTTGTGCGCCCGGGCCGCGGTTCGGGGAGCTTGTCTGAACGTAAAAATCAATACGGCGGACCTGGATGACGCGGAGTATGTCGCGGAAAAACTTGCCGCCGCCCGGCAGATGCTCGACAAGGCCTCCAAACTGGAAGACGAAATATTAAGCATCGTCGAAGCAACCAAATAACGGGCGACGGCCCCGGGTACATCGTGCGCAAGAATGTGCGCAGTTGATCAGTCCCGAAGGGACGGTCCTACGTCAGCCCGGGGTGAAACCCCTGGTACATCGTGCGCAAGAAAGTGCGCAGTTGATCAGTCCCGAAGGGACGGTCCTATGTCAGCCCGGGGTGAAACCCCGGGTACATCGTGCGCAAGAAGGTGCGCAGTTGATCAGTCCCGAAGGGACGGTCCTACGTCAGCCCGGGGTGAAACCCCGGGGACATCGTGCGCAAGAAAATGCGCAGCCCCGAAGGGGCGGCCCTAAACCCTTTCAGGGCTTCATTGTTTTCCGCCTTTCAACCCGGGTTTCACCCTGGGCTGACATAGGACCGTCCCTTCGGGACTGATCTAATGAGATTGCAGCCGAGAAGGTGAGCGGCAGGACGCTCAAGCGGGTGACACCGGTTCAAGAATCGGGTTACCGACTGCGGCTCGTTTGCACCCTGGTTCGGTTCCGCTTCATGTGCTCACTGCATGCCCCGGACTCACTGCATGCCCCGGGCGAACAAGGGGCCGACAAGGTCATGGGTACGTCTCCACATCCATGACCGCAAATTCGTCTCGATTTGCGACAAGCGTCCCGATTCGAGATAAATCTCGTGGCAGGTTTCCCCAGCCGGTAAGGCTGGTCCGCACAAAAAAAGCCTGATTTTGCGGGACTTCGGTCTTTTTTGGTCGCGCGCCCGAATTTGGCACGTGGCATGCCACATGTGGATTCGAACCGAACGGGAATTCTTCCTTATCTTGATCTCCCGAAGCTATTGCCTCCTCTCGTTCGGTTCATTTTTGACCTGCCAAACTGGGTTAGATAACAACCCTCGAAAGCTGCATCCCGGCACCGTCTTTTCTCAAGCTCCGTCGCTTGCCGGGACGCGGCTTTTTCTTTGCGCGGATTGCGTGATTCCGGTACTCGCCGCCCGGATCGGGCCTTTCTACAATCTGGCCACGGTTGTCGCTCAGCGACTGACGTAATCAAAATGACTTCGGGATGGATCAGTGATGGCAACGATACCCGGCAAAATGACGGCTGCGCAAAAGGTCGCTGACCTGGGGCTGCAGTTCCCCGAGGACATCCAGTGGAACCTGGACACCATGTTCCCCAAGCTCAAGGGCATGGGGATTAAACGCGAGATCAAGCAAAAACATGCCATGATCCAGAAGCTGCACGCGCAACTCGCCGATACGCTGTATCCGGATGAGGAAATCCAGTACGTGGGCAAGGGGGTGCAAGTCAAATTCAGCGAACAGTACTTCCTCGGCATCTGGGCTCACGTCATCAACCAGACCGTATTCGTGCTGACCAATGTGCGGCTGCTGATGTTTCACACCAACACCAAGGGCAAGCCGCATCATTCGATCTGGATGGTGTACTACAGCCAGATCGTGAAGTTCAAAAAGTCACCGTTCTTCGGCAGCATGGTGATGAAGCTGAAAGACAAGAACAAATTTGTGTTCAGCGGATTCAAGGGCCCCGACCGCAAACGCATGCCGAAAATTCTGGCCGAGATGAACGAACAGTACTCGGCGCTGGATTTTGATCCCGAAGTGACGCAGTCCCGCGAGAAGTTGTGCACGGTCTGCAAACAGGTGGTTCCAAAAGACGTTTACAAGTGCAACAACTGCGGGCAAGCGTACTGGAAGCCCTCCGAAATCGCCCTGCGCAGCCTGATCTTTCCCTCGTGGGGCGACTGGATCATGGGTCATCGCGGGCTGGCTATCGCCGAGGTGTTTGGCTATGTGATGACGTGGATTGTCATCATTGCCCTGGTAATGAGTCCGGAAATGGAGATCACCATCGCGGCAGGATTCGGTGCAGTGATACTGATCATGGCTCACTTGTTTGACGCAATTCTAACCCGCGCCATCGCCCAAAAAGGCCTCACGCCGCGACAACCGCTGGTGCGGTACGAGAAAGTGAACGTGGCCGGCGAAGCATGAGAGGACAGCAATCTACAACCTCTCCCATGATTGGGAGAGGTCAAGACCCGCTTTCGGCGGGGCTTGGGTGAGGGTTAATTCAACGGCATTCCGTCACGCAAGTTTGGCTTGCATCCAGTGCATCAAATCCCTCCCGTAATTCCTCTTATCCGGCCTTCTCCCGGCGCACCGGGATTCTCACCCAAGGGGGGCTCTTCGCGGAATTTAGTGGCAAGTTTTCATTTGCTGGAATACCTCAGCCCCTGACCCTCCCCCCGGGCATTGGTGTCTACACAATTCGATA
>CAMYKF010000714.1 GCA_947258905.1 uncultured Pirellulaceae bacterium
GTCCGGTTACCTTGCCAGAGACGCCAGGGGACCGGCCCGGAATCCGACCGCCGGGTGGCGAACGACCACCAGGCACACGTCCTCCGGGAACGCGACCGCCAGGTGAGCGTCCTCCAGGTACACGACCACCGGGCACACGACCGCCGGGCACAAGGCCGCCAGGACATCGGCCGGGTCAACGACCGCCGGGCGCGCGTCCTCCAGGCTATCGACCGCCTGGCCAAAGGCCTCCGGGTTATCGACCTCCAGGTTATCGGCCACCGCGACCAGGGCACCGTCCGGGCTACGGTCCCGGTTACTGGGGACGACCTGGCTGGCGTTGGGGTTGGGGTAACCACAACAACAACTGGTGGGCGTGGGCCACGGCTGGCGCTGTCACCGGTTGGTTTGCCAGCAATTGGTTTAGCGCTCCGCCGATCTATTACGACTACGGCACCAACATCTATTACGAAGGCGACAACGTTTATTACGGCGGTGAAGTTATTTGCACAAGCGATGAATACGCCACCCAGGCTCAGGTCATTGCCACCAGCGTTCCTGAAGTCGATCCCGACTCCGTCGAGTGGATGCCTTTGGGTATCTTCGCCTTGTCCGAAGATGACGGTTCCGCCGAGGATTCGACGCTGTTCGTGCAACTGGCGATCAGCAAGGAAGGCATTATTGCCGGCACTTTCCAGAACACCTCGACGGGTAAGTCATTCGAGGTGGAAGGCACGATTGACCAGGAGAGTCAACGTGCTGCGTGGGGACCGGTTGGCGAGAGCTGGCCGATCATGGAAACCGGCATCTACAACCTGACTGAAAGTGAAGCGGGCGCGTTGATCCATTTTGGTGATGGTACAACCCAACAGTGGTCCATGTTCCGCATGGACGAGCCAACGGATGACTCGTCGGGCAACTAGATTGACCGTGAATTACCACAGCTCCCTCATCAGACCTGATGGGGGAGCTTTTTTTGTTCTTGTTCCTGGAACTCTTCCTGCGGTTCAAATTTGCTGGCCATTTTTTCAGCTTTTGAACACGTGCAGGTACATTGCCGTCACGGCTTTCGGATCTCCCAGCCGCCATTGAGGCGTATTGGCGAACCATCTGTTTGGCCGTTTGCGCCTGCCTCGTTCATCGAATCCGGTTTTGCTGGTTTGACTTTATCTTCGCGCCATACGCTTCGCAAAGTCAAACACCAATTTGACGCGTAAGTGTCGTGATGATCAGGGAGTCGTCAGGGGAAACGGCCAAGGGTCACCTTGCGTCGACGGTGGACTTTCGATCACATTAGTACGTCTGCCAGGGAAGCCATTCGATTCGTCCACACAACAACGCAGTATGCACACGCCCTGGTTCAAGATCTTTCTGACATTCGCCCGCAACTCGCTGGTCCGCGATATGTCGTTTCGGGCGAATTTCATTCTGCAGTGCATTACCAGTGTGTCGTGGGCCATTATGAACTGGGCGTTCTTCAAGATCATCTTTGCCCAGGGCAACGCCATTGCCATCGGCAAAGGAACCGGCTGGAACGAGTCCGAGTTCTTTATCTTTCTGGGTACGGTCTGGATCATCAACAGCATTGTGCAGACATTCTTCATGCCCAATGCCGAAGAGTTCAGTGAACTGATTCGTACCGGCAACCTGGACTTTGCGTTGCTCAAGCCGATCGACACGCAGTTCCTGATTTCCTTCACGCGACTGAACTGGCCATCGTTGGCCAATTTCTTCCTGGGCATTTTGGTCGTGGCGTTTTACACCATGACCCTGATGCGCAGTGAATCCAACCCGCTGACCATCACACCATTGACCGTCTTGCTGTACGTCGTGTTTATCGCCTGCGGCGTGGTGGTAATGTACAGCGTGATGATCTCGCTGGCCTCCACAAGTGTCTGGTTGGGCCGCAACCAGAATCTTTACATGCTGTGGTTCTATCTGACCAATTTTTACCGCTACCCCATGGAGATTTATCAGCGTGGAGCGATCGGCTGGACTTTGTGGGGGTTCTTTATGTTCATCGTGCCCATTCTGGTGGTAGCAAACGTGCCGGCGCGGACTATGGCCCAGCCGCTGCGGGGCTCGGGCGGAGCGTGGTGGGAGAACTGGCTGATTTTGCTGCTTGTGGTGGCTGCCGGGGCCAGCCTGATGGTATCGCGCCGAGTATTCCGCTGGGCACTGGCCAGCTATCGCAGCGCAAGCAGTTAGTCGATGTTTGACGTGAGGCGGGCGTCTTGGCACAGGCTTCCGGGCTGCGATTCACAACCATCCGGCAGGCTGGAAGCCCGCCCCACGTAACCACGATCTGGCAGGCCCGCTACCGGTCCGGTTGTGCGGGATTTGCGCAGCATCCGGTTGCCAGGCCTGATTCCAGGGCTTTTGGCGGCCGGTTATCTGGTCCGCATTTGCGACAACCGGCAATTTTTGGCAAATGCGAAAAACGCAAGTCTTGAATCGGTCATCCCCGCTTTTACAATGAAAATGACCTATTTTTGCAGGAAACACACGCATCTCCGCCGGTTCTGGCCGGTGGCGATCATTCCACACCAAGCGCTGCTACTCGTCGCGGTATCCCGGGGGATTGAAACACATGGCTGATCTTGTCTCGTTGGAAAAAGCTGCTGAGTTGCTGGGGATGACCCCGGACCAGCTGAACGACATGCGTCTGAAGAACGAGATCTTCGGAACCCGGGTCGACAACATCTGGAAATTCAAACTGGACGAAGTCCAGCGATTCGCTGACGACCGGAATATCACGCTCAGTGCCGTGGGCGATGCTTCGGACTTCAAACTCGATGACGAGTCGCTGGAACTCAGTTTTGGCAGCTCTGCCGATTTGCTGGACGATTCAGGCAGTGGCAGCGGCAGTGACATACTGGACGTTCCCGATGAACTGTCCTTTGGCAGCAGCGACATCGCTCTGGCGGCAGCGTCGGACGATGACGTGTTGGCCGACGAAGAGCCGTCGGAAAAGGGCAGCCCGTCGGATACCGGCAAACTGCTGGCCGATTCGGCCGATCTGCAACTCTCCGAAGACGACTTGTTCGACGACGAAATCTCCCTGCAAGATAGTGCCGGGCTGATCGACAGCTCGGATCTGAGCAGCGACTTTGAAGACAGCGATTTGGTACTGGAAGACAGTGATTCCAGCAGCGATCCGGCGCTGGAAGTCCAGGCGGCCGAATCCGGCATCAGCCTCAGTGCGAATGAGAGCGGTATCTCGCTGGAAGATTCCTTTGAACTCGGCGGCTCCGACATCGACGATCTCGAACTGCCCGAGGACAGCGAAGTTATCGCTCTGGAAGAATCAGCCGGTCCGGATTCAGCCACGCTGCTGCAATCCGACGACAACTTTGATCTGACACCGCTGGAAGACTCCGCCATGGATGATTCGTCCAGCGGTTCCCAGGTGATCGCGCTGGAAGATTCAGCGATCTATACCGACGATTCCGCTCCCACCATGCTGGGCGCTGAAGATTCGGTCGGTTTTCAGGAAACCGCGCCGGCCATGCTGGAAGACACATCGTTCCAGCCCGCAGGCGTTGCTGCCGTCGCAGCCGTTCCCGAGACCCCTTATACGTTGTTCAATGTTTTGTCGCTGGGCCTGGCACTGGTCATGGTCGCACTGGGAACCGTGATCGCCTTTGACCTCGCACGCAGCATGTGGCAACCGGCCGATACGAATCTGACCAATACGATTGCCAACATGTTCATCCAAATGACCGGCATGGAGCCGTAGGCAGCGTTACATCGACAATAGCCCGACGCGCCAGCGCTTTCCGCGGACTCACACGAGATAAATAGCGTTTGCGCGTTGTCGTACGCCGACCTGACAGGCTGGAAGCCGCCCACGTTGCGCAGGCTTCCAGCGCTTCCAGCCAGTGGATAATGCCTGTCCCGGCAGGCTTCCAGCACTGGAAGCCTGCCCCACGTTTAGCGCCCGAACAGGCCTGCCAGATACTCCTTGGCAAAAGCCGTCACGTTCCGCAGGTTTTCCGCACCCGGAATCAGCAAATTCGGTGTTTGCCGGAAACGCGTGTTTACGAAGTTGGCCGGAATCGGTTCGGCCTGTACCCCTACGGCTTCCGCCAGCCGCATGGCCCGCGGCAAATGCCACGCCGAGGTGACGATCCCCTTCCGCAACTGGCCGCCGTTGTTTTGGGTCAGCCACGCATCAAAGGCCTGAATCTCCTCAAAGGTATTGCGGCCACCGATTTTCAAAATCCGTTCCTGCGGCACGTTCAGCGACAACAGGATCTGTTCCATCGCATCGGCCTGCGTCAATTCGTCTTCGGCCAATCGCAATGCACTGGTTCCGGAACAAATGATGCGCTGGGCCTTGTCCGTTAACACCAGTTGCGCCGCTACATACGCGCGATCGCCGGCTCCGCCCAGCTGCGGCTTGCCCGACGGGGCTGTCTCCACGCCGCCGCCCAACACCAGCACGATATCGCACCTGTCCATGTTCGCCATATCAAAATCCACGAATCGATTTTGCAGCGAGGCGGCCAGCCAGTTGCACATCAGCGAGTTTCCGGCAAGCGTCAGCAGCATCCAGCAACCGAACGCCAGCAACGCCACCCATCCCTGCTTGCGCAGCAGATTGAAGTACACCACCAGGAACAGTCCCAGCCACAACAGACCTGCCGGCGCCACCAACGCCTGTGCTGTTTTCTCAAACATCTGCTTGTCGCCAATCAGCCACAGCAATCCCAGAAAGACGGCACCGACCACCAGCAGAATCAGCAAGTGCAGGGCTCCCGGCGGCAAACTCAAACCGCTACCCGGCTCCCTTTTCCTGCGCGCCGGTTCACGCACGGACTCGTCGTAGTAATCAGCGTACTCGTCATGAGCATGTCGGCGCGATCGTCGCCTGGGCATTGGTTACTCCCGTTATCGCTAAACCCTGCGGCGGGTTTTGCCGCCAATGATGGTGAATCACGGAAAGTATATCCGGCGACTGGCAACTCAGTCAGCATATGTGGAACCGCTAACGCCGGTGTTTGCCTGGATCGTGCAGTTTGTCTGGTCAATTACGGTATTAAAGCTGCCGTCAGATCGACTAGAATAAGCAGGACGTCACCAGTGACGCTGCATCGTAATTTTGCGTGTTCGATTATCGCCCCGAGGCTGCCATGAAAACCCGTTTGCCATTGTTTAGCTTGTTAACGCTGTTTGCTCTGGTCCTTCCCTTGTCCGCGCTGGTCGCCCAGGACGACGTCAACAAACCGGCTTCCGTAACCACGGCAACACAGGAAGCAGCCGAGGAGGAAGTGCCTCGCGAATACACGTTTACAGTTGAAAAAAGCCTCGAATGCACGGATGTCGAAACGCAGGGGCAGACGGGAACGTGCTGGTGTTTTGCCACCGCCTCGTTCATCGAGTCCGAACTGATTCGTCAGGGCAAGGGCGTGCACGAGCTGTCGGAGATGTTCGTCGTCAAGAACATCTACAACGACAAGGCCCGCAATTTCTTGCTCCGCAAGGGCAAGGCAAACTTCAGCGAAGGGGCCCTCGCCCACGACTTTATCAATGCGGCTGGCCGTCATGGTCTGGTGCCGGACGAAGTCTATTCCGGTCTGATCGACGGCTCCGAGTCGCACAATCACGCGGAAATGGCTGCCGTGCTGGAAGGCATGCTGAAAGCCCTCGTCGAGCGACGCCGGCTCAGCGACAACTGGGACGAGGCGTTCCAGGCAGTGCTCGACACCTACCTCGGCGAATCGCCGCTTGAATTCAGCTACCAGGGCGAGACATACACGCCGCAAACCTTTGCCGAGCACGTCGGCTTCAAAACCGATGATTATGTCAGCTACACCTCCTACACCCATCATCCGTTTGACAGACCTTTCGTGCTGGAGATTCCCGACAACTTCTCCAACGGGTCATTCCACAATGTGCCCATCGATCGGCTGGTGGAAATCATCGACACCGCGATCGCCAACGGCTACACGGTGGCCTGGGACGGCGATGTCAGCGAAAAGGGATTTTCCAGCTCCAAAGGTGTGGCCGTGTTGCCGGCCGATCCCAAACGCCGTGACGCGCTGACTGTGCCCGGCGACGAAATGGAAGTCACTCAGGAAATGCGACAGGATACGTTTGAGGAATACTCAACCACCGACGACCACCTGATGCATCTGGTTGGCATTGCCCGCGACCAGCACGGTACGAAGTATTACATCATCAAGAACTCGTGGGGTGAAACCGGCCCGCACGATGGCTACCTGTACATGTCGGAAGCCTATGTGCGGCTGAAAACGGTGGCGATTCTGGTGCACAAGGATGCGGCAGAAGCGGAAACACCGGCTTCCGCGTCAGACGTCGAAACGGCGTCGCGATAAGGCTGAACGTTCAGGCCCGCCCTCTGGCGGGCCTTTTTTTTCTTTGTCTTCTGTGAAGTACTCGCACAGGAACCTGAACAATGAGCAAGTGTTACTGCCTGTTTTTGGCGGCCCTCGCGCTGACGGTGTTGCAGACCGAATCGACTTCGGCGCAGGACCCCGAAATGCGTTTTCACCACTCGGAACTGCGAACCGACCTGGAAGCAGGATTGGCAGGTGCTCAGGACCAGTGGGTTTCCATTTTCAACGGCAAGGACCTGGATGGCTGGACGCCCAAAATCCGCGGCTATGAATCCGGTGAGAATTTTGGCAATACATTTCGCGTCGAGGATGGTGTACTGAAGGTCGCTTACGACGTTTACGACAACGGGTTCCAGCGACGCTTCGGCCACCTGTTCTACAAGGAGCAACTTTCCCATTACCGCCTGCGTCTCGAGTACCGGTTCACGGGCGATCAGGTGGACGGCGGGCCCGGCTGGGCCTTCCGCAACAGCGGCGTGATGCTGCACGGACAGGATCCGGAATCGATGGAAAAAGACCAGGATTTTCCCGTTTCCATCGAAGTACAGTTGCTCGGTGGTGACGGCACCAATCCGCGACCCACCGCCAACGTTTGCACTCCCGGTACACACTACGAAATGAACGGTGAACTGGTCACCCAACACTGCCGCAATTCCGACAGCGAAACCTACCACGGCGATCAATGGGTAACCGTGGAAATCGAAGTTCGCGGTGACGAAGTGATCCGTCATACCATCGACGGTCAGGTGGTGCTGGAGTACCAGAGACCCCAGCTGGACCCCGGCGATGCCGATGCGCAAAAACTGATTGTCGACGGCAATGTGCGATTAACCGGGGGTACCATCTCCCTGCAATCCGAAAGTCACCCGGTGGAGTTTCGCAAGGTCGAGTTGCTGGAGCTGGACGAGCCAGAGGACGACGAAAAGTAAGCCGCCGCTCATGATTCAGCTGGACAACGTGACGCAGCACTACGGCGTGCGTCCGATTCTCATCGACCTGTCGCTCAACATTCTGGAAAACGAGTTGGCCGTTGTCCTCGGGCCCAATGGCATGGGCAAGACGACGATGCTGCGTGTGATGGCAGGTGTGCTCGCCCCGCAACGCGGCACCGTAACCATCGCCGGTCACCAGCGACGAAACTCGGTCGAGGACGAAATCGCCATTCGCAGCCAGACCGTTTACCTGCCCGACGATGTGTGGCTGCCCGGTACAATGACGGGACGCGAATATCTTTTGCATGTCGCCAGTCTATACGGCGTCGACGCGTTGTGGGCCATGGAACACGCGGATCAGTTGCTGCAACTGTTCCAGCTGGTTCGCGAAGGCGACTGGCCCATGCGCAGTTACTCCAGCGGGCAAAAGAAAAAAATCTCGCTGTGCTCGTCCGTGATCAGTCAGGCTCCAATCATGTTGCTGGACGAACCGTTTTCCGGTGGACTCGATCCGGCCGGGATCTTCGCCTTCAAACGAATCTTGCAGCGTCTGATTCAAAAACAGGTTGCTACGGTGGTGCTGACCACACCAGTCGGAGAACTGGTCGAGGAATTGGCTGGACGAGTGATTGTGGTTAGACATGGAAGGATTGCCGCCGACGGTTCGGTCGCTGAATTACGACGGCAATCGAAAGCCGGCGGACCGCTGGAAGAAGTGCTCGAGCAACTCGTGCATCCGCAACTGATGGAAAGCATCCTCGCCTACTTTGACGTCGTGGAGAATCGATGACTCGCTGGTGGCGTATCATCCGACCTCTGATGCCGCCGAACTGGCTGTCGACCGTGATATTCGTTTCGGCCATGCCCTTCCTTGTGGTATTGATCATGATGTGGCAGGAGCCCCTTCTGCCACCGGGCCGCATCGGTGATTTGCTGAAAGTCCGCGACATCTGGGCGATCATTCTGGCCGGCTTTTACGGAATGTGGCGCGCCGGTTCAGGTCATCCCCTGGTTGACGAACAGTATCGAAACTGGCTTGCCATCTCGCCATGGCTGCCCGATCAGCATCGACTGCCCTTTGGTTCATTGTTCCTCGGCCCGCGAGATGTTGTCGTGCTGCTGATCCTGACAGCGATCACTGCCTGGGGTGGTCTCACCATCTACGCGTCGCTGGTTGCGTTCCTCGTCACGTATTCCATCATTGCTGCCATCGTGATCTGGGATGGCGGCGCGCGCATTCACGGTTGGGTTATTTTGCTGGTGGTGACCAGCTTGCCGCTCCTGCTGAATCTGGGACACCTGGCCTGGTTACCGTTGTTGGGATTGTTGCCTGTGATCTATGACGGCAACCTGCGCTGTCTCCGGGGACTTCGCGAACACCAGTGGATCGCCGGTCCGCTCAAAGAGCGGCTCAAGAGCAGTCCCAATCCGCTCGGCTGGCCCTTTGGATCCTTGTACCCGATGCCGCCGGTTATCCAACTAAGGCGCTCGGCAAGAAGCCGCAGCGGTTCGAATTCTTCCAGGCAGTTCGGGTGCTGGAGATCGCGCAGGGGCGGGCCGCAGCCGCGATGCCCGGCCTGGCCTTTATGATGGGGCTGATGTTTGTCCTGTCCCGATTGTTTGCCTATCTCCGGGGTACGGCCCCTCCGATCAGCCTGCTGGGTCGTTTGCGCACGGGGCGTTTCATCGTACCTGGCTATGATTTGGTGTTTGTCATCCCGGTGATTTCGATACTGGTCAGCCTCGGCCTGTTTGCGCTGGCGGAATCGCGGGGCCTGGAACCGGTACCGATCAGCGGAGCCATTGTGGCTGCGGCCGCTCTGCTCAACCTGGCGGGCTACCCGCAGTGGATTTCGTGGCAGCTGACCGGTCACTTTCGTCACAAATTCACGCAGGACGCAACCAAATCCTTCGTTAATCTCGGTTCCGGCCAACCCACCGATGGCAAGCCAGGTGAAGTGCAACCTCGATATTAGTCCCTGTTATCGCCGGGTTTCTGTACCCGCATTAAGATGTCAGTAGCAGTGGCTTCCAGCCGCCGTCGGTAAGTGAAGTCCTCTGGTCGGCGGCTGGAAGCCACCGCTACCTATTTCTGGTTCTCAAAAAAAACAACTCTCCGACAAAACAAATGTCGCCATCGATCACACTATTTGTCGCGATACTTCTGACGAGTTTCCCGACCAGTTCAGCCCTCGCATGGCAGGAAACATCTGAACTGCCGTACACGATTTCCCGCGAGACGACACATTTCGCCGGTCCGTTGAATGCAGCCGGTGAGCTTGATCTTCTTGCCATCATCAACCAACGGCAGGGTGATGTGGTGACGACTGAAAACAACGCGGCGATCGTGTTGATTCCGATTCTGGGAATGGAGGGCCACGACCCGATCCCGTATTTGCGTCGCGCTGGAGCCGAGCCTCCGTGGCCTGAATGGCGTCCGATGACCAGTTTCGACTGGGCAATCGTCGAGTCTTTCAACTTTGCCACCCGAAACGGCTGGCAAGCCGATGAATACCCTGAACTGCTTGAATGGGTCGAAACGAATGGTTACGCCAGGGAAACGATTCACGATGCGTCAAAGCGCAAGTACTATCATGTTCCGCTTCACGTTGCCGAGGGCGAACTGGTCGCCGCCTGTTTATTGCCGCACGTTCAATGTGTCCGTAATGCCGGACGCTGGCTGCAGGTGCACGCGACACTAAAACTGGGTGATGACAATCTGGACGAATGTCTGGAGGACATCCGCGCGTTGCGAGGCCTTTCCAATCAGTTACTCAATGGGGATTGCCTTGTGATTGCGCTCGTCGGCATGGCGTTGCACAACCAGGCCTGCGACGCCATGGCTGCCGTGGCGTCAAGTCGGATTGAGTTAATGTCCGCCGAGTGGCAAACGCTTGAGCGGGAATGGGGCGTGCGTGAGCGGCTGGTCGAACCGGATGTCATTTTTATCTGCGATCGAGCCCTTGTGCTGGATGCCATCGCCTGGGTGGCAGGCAATCGGCCTGTGGAAGACGTCCTCAACTTTTTTGGTGAGGATCTGGGACTCAATGACTTTCAAAACCGTTTGCTGGAATCCAAAATCCGCTCCATGCAGGACTGGGACCCGGTGTTTCGCAACATCAACCAGTTGTTCAACGATAACGAAGCTGCATGGCGAGTCGATGAAGCCGCTGCGCGAACACGGGCACTTGGCGAATTGAACAAGACGTCGCTTGAGCGACGCGAACAACTGGATGCCCGGACCGCCAGCGCAGCAAATTTGGCGTTGGCGTCAACCAACGATCTTGCCACGGCCGCCATATCGCTTCTGTGCGCAGACTTGACGGCGGTCAATCGACGCGAGCTCCAATGTCTTAACGAGCATCGAATCGTCCGCCTGGCACTTGCCATACGGCGGTATCGCCAACACCATGGAGACTTCCCCGAGCAACTCATTGATCTGCCAGAAGTCACCGGTACGACAAATCACCTGGACTTGTTTTCCGGCCAGCCTTACGAGTACGAGGTTACAGACGGCGGGTTCATCCTGTATTCACAGGGACCCGATTTACAGGACAACGGGTCCGACCCGAGCCGCCTGCTTCATCGCAAAAAGGGCGCGGATGACTGGGGTATCGTATTCGACGAAAACGACTAGCGCAGAGGCAGGCACTATTTGTCGTCGTCTGATTTCCTGTCTTTGGCGGCAGCCCGATCCCCGGCGTCTTCCGGCGCGGCCTCGGGCAGTTCCGGTTCGCTGCCGCTTTCCTTTAATTCTGCCAACCACGCCTCGGCAGCTTCCAGTCCGGGTGAGAAACCCCGCGGTCCGCGTTCGGCGGCGACGGCCAGCCGTCCATCGGAGCGAATCAGAAACACGCGATCCGGGTGTGCGTTGTAGGCTTGATTAACCGCGTTATCCATGCCGTCGATCAGTGTGGGAATGGTCAACTCCTCGTCGCTGATCAGCATCTCGGCGGTGGCACAGCGTTCACCGAAGTTAGTGTGCTGCTTGATATTTTTTTCCTCGGCCACGCCCATCGGCCAATTGCTGTCGATGGCGTGGGCCTCGGTTATGTAGACCATGCGAAACTCGGCGATATCCTTGTAGTCCTGATACATCTGTTCCATTGCGCCAACCTGACGCAAGAAGGGCGGTCACGTATAGCTGCCAAAGAACAGGACAACCGGTCGGTCATCCTGAAAGGATGCGATGTCCGTTTCCGATTCGCCGTCCAGCGATTTGAGAGTGAACACGGGCGCCACGTCGCCGACCTTCGGAGCATTGTCCGGACGCTGCCGTCGTCCACGGCGACCCCGGCGACCCCGACGCTGTTTGCCCTCATCCTGTTTGGCTTCTTCCTGTTGTTCCTTTTTCTGCTGCGCGAACGACTCCGTCACACAGCACGTAGCCAAAAACGCCAGGGCCAGCAGCCCGATCATGGTTCTTCTCATTTGCAGCCTCCTTCGACCTGTTCAAGTCAAACTTCAACCTAAACCTAAACCTAAACCTAAACTTTTGCGCTGGCAGAAGGAGTTAAGATTGACGTTCAGGTTTAGGTTTAAGTCTGGATTACGCAGGAATATTCACGCATGCCAAACGCCCGCAGGACAGCAATTCTGCAGAATTCCTGTCTTGAGACTTTCGACCTGCGCCTTTCCACCCGGACTTACTCACTTCCCGCATGCTTCACGTGCTTGTCAAACCACGCGATCATCTCGGCCTGGGTATGCAGCACGGATTCACGGGCCCGGTAACCGTGCGATTCCGCGGGCAACATTACCAGACGAACGGTTCCGCCGTTGCCCTTGATCGCCTGATACATGCGTTTGGACTGCACGGGAAATGTCCCGCTGTTGTTGTCCGCTTCGCCGTGAATCAGCAAGATTGGTTCATTGATCTTGTCAGCGTGCATAAACGGAGAGACTTTGAAGTACACATCGCTGGCTTCCCAGAACGGACGTCGTTCGGACTGGAATCCAAACGGCGTCAAGGTGCGGTTGTAAGCACCACTGCGAGCAACGCCGGCCTTGAACAGGTCGCAGCGGGCCAGCAGATTGGCGGTCATAAACGCGCCGTAACTGTGGCCGCCCACGCCAACACGCTCGGGATCGGCCACGCCCATCTCAACGGCCTTGTCGATGGCGGCTTTGGCGGAGGTAACGATCTGTTCGACAAACGTGTCGTTCATCGTTTCCGGATCACCGATCACCGGCATCGTCGCCGCATCCATGATGGCGTATCCCTGGGTCAGGAAAGTCAGATGCGTAATGCCACGCATGGTCGTGAAGCGATGGGGGCTGCCCGAAATCTGGGCGGCCGTGGCGGCATCATTGAACTCGCGCGGATAGGCCCACACAATCAACGGCAGACGTTCGCCTTCCTTGTAATCGGCGGGCAAGTACAAAGTGGCGGATAACGGCACGCCGTCCTCGCGTTCGTACGTCACCAGTTGCTTGGTGATGCCACGAATCTGGGGCGTGGGATCCTGGAAATCCGTTAGCGGCTTGCGCTCGCCGCTTTCCAGATTGACCAGGAAATAGTTGGGCGGCGACGTGGGCGCTTCACTGGAAATCACCACGGTCGGTTTGGCGCCCTCCGCGCTTTCAGCGATCGCCACAACCGATTCGTAGACACCTTCTTCGCAGCGCCACAGCCGCTCGGTCTCCTGCGTTTTAAGATTCTGACGATCGATAAACGGCAGATTACCCTTGGGCGAAGCCCCCGCGCCGATACGGTACACCCAGTCGCCGTTTTGCAACGCTTTTACGTGCCCGGATTCATCGGGTGTCATGACGATGCGACCCGGATCGTTGTAGCGATCACGAATGCTGCGATCTTCCATCGTGACCGGCGTCGTACCGGGCTGTTTCAGATCATACATGTTGGACTGCATCCAGCGGCGATCCCGATCATAATCGGTGACCATCACGATCGACGGATCGTCCATTACGGACATGCCAAAGGCGCGATGTTTGGTTCGCAACAGTTCCTGCGGGTCAGCGGAAAACGGCGCGGCAATCGCCATGAACCTGTCGCGATGATCGGCTTCCACATTCGGGTCACCGCCATCGAGCGCTTCGGTCCACACCAGCAAGGCCGGCTCGCCCGATTTCCAGTCCACACTGCGGGGACCGGTACGTACACCTTCGATCGGAATATTCTCGGCCATCGGAACTTCGGCGACAAAGTATTCCTGCTCGCCATCCATATTCCAGACCTCTATCGTCTGCGGAAAACTGCGCATCGTCATCAGGTAGGAAAACGGCTTGTTGATCCGGGTGACCAGCAAGTAATTGCCATCGGGTGAGAGGCTGTTCCCCGAATAAATGGCCGGTTCGCCAATCGTGCGCTGGTTGCCCTCAAGATCGATGATGGCCAGCTGGCTGGTTGCGAAATATTCAAACAGGGCTTCGTCATGCGGATTGGACAACAAGTCCTGATAGGTACGAGTCGGCGACTTGTTTCCCGACGATTCCTGGATGTTCGGGCCAACCGGCGTGTTGTCGGCAACCGGTTCGTCCTCACGACTCTCGGGAATCAGTTGGGCCAGCACTGACTTTCCGTCAGGCAGCCAAGACACTCCTTCCATCACCGTCGACAATCGATTGGTCAGCTTGACCGGGTTGGCCGGGTCGTCAACCTTGACCGCCCAGAGTTGCTGGGCATTATCGGTGACCAGCGAATACACCAGTGCATCCGAATGATGCGACCAGCTGATGGTTCCCAATTTTGCGCCGGCGGGCAACGGAATGCGTGTTGCCTGTTCACTGTCGCGTGCCCGCAACGACAAACCGGTATTGAAGCTGGTACGAAACTGGCTATTGGCCGCCGGGTCGATTCGCATGCCAGCCAGCCGCAACATACGCCGCGACACATCAGCAATGCCGGGCATGGCCGGACGGTCGATCAGCAGCATCCACTGGCGGTCGGGGCTGAGACTAACTGCCGGTTCCGGAGCAGCGTCAATAATATCGACGACCGCCTGCGGCGGCAGTTCGTATTCTTGTTGACCATGTGCCGACGAAAATTCATCCATATTCATCAGGTTACTCGCAACGAATGTGACCAGCGTGGCCAGCAAAAGGCACTTTGTACTTCTTGAATTTCCGGTAGTTCTCATCGATCGACCCTTGTAAGCATACGAGGCGGAGTTTTGCGCAACCGTGGCATGGTCATTGTGCTTGATTGGCGACGGATAATCCAGTAACGGACCGACATTTCATTCTTCGCCATTGATCAGGTTGGCGAGGGATTGCCGCGTCGCGTCCCGTTGCAGCAACCACTGCGGCCGGTTGTCGCCGGGCTCCTGCAAGACAAATCCGCCGCCGGCCAATTCGTTGTGTATGTCGCCCAGCCAGGTCTCCACTTCGTCGTCGCCGGCATGGTCACTGGTAATGTGCCGCGCTGACAGTTTCCTGCGCCATGCCGCCGCCTGGACCTCGGGTTGACGCAACATTTCCTGTGTCGATTCAAGCAGTTGCGGGCTGGCTGGCTGGACCCAGATCAGCAGGGTCTTGCGCTGACGCCTTAATTCCACGGTTTCGGCCAGCGAAAAATCCTGCCAGCGGATCGGGGTCGCCGGTGCCACGTAGTTTTGCGCATACCATTGCCAGGCCGTAACAAGAATGGCAACAACGAACAGGCCCGCCAGCACCTGCCAGGTTTTGTAGGGGAACCGGAAAGTCGGCTCGTCATCGCCGACTGGATTTTCCGAGACGTTGCTCATATAAACGATTTGCCGTCAATCAGGACCCCGATCGTTCGCCAGA
>CAMYKF010000715.1:0-5975 GCA_947258905.1 uncultured Pirellulaceae bacterium
AAAAACTTGTCGATCAAAACGTTTGGCCCGGCATTATCGTTGTCAATCCGGTCCGTAGCGTTGAAAGCAGACATCACATAGTTATCCAAGTCCTCTTCGGTATTGCAAAGTTGCATTGCTCGACCGCCAAGGACATAACTGGGTCGGATCAGCACAGGAAAACCCAGTTTCCGTGCGATCAGCCGCGCTTCGTGGGGGGTGCGTGCAATTCCGTTGGGAGGCTGTCGGATTTCCAATTCATCGAGAACTTTTTGAAACGCAGCGCGGTCTTCGGCGAGATCAATGGATGAGGGCAGCGTTCCCAGAATCGATGTACCGGCCGACTCGATTGTAGATGCCAGGTTCAATGGCGTCTGACCTCCGAACTGGGTCACGACCCCTTGAACCGAGCCACGCTGCTCGATCGATCGAATCACGCGGAGAACGCTTTCCGCCGTTAATGGTTCGAAGAACAGCATATCCGAGACATCGTAATCCGTGCTAACCGTCTCGGGATTGGAATTGATCATCACGGTGCGATAGCCCATTGAGCGGGCAGCCTGACATGCATGTACACAGCAGTAGTCGAACTCAATTCCTTGCCCAATCCGATTTGGCCCTCCGCCAATGATTACCACATGCGGCTCCGGAGCAACCTGCAACTCATCTTCGACTTCGCTAACCACGTTGCCGTTAACGATTCTCAAGACGGGTTCTTCATAGGTGGAATAATAATACGGTGTGCTTGCCTTGAATTCCGCCGCACACGTATCCACCAGCTTGAAGCAGCTGTTGTCGTGAAGCGCCCGTTGCATGGCGGTCGAATCGGGTTTCAATCCCGTGAGCCGAACCAGCTGTTCGCTACAAAAACCCCACCGGCGTGCTTTGTAAAGCAACTCATTCGATGCTTCACAATCACGCTGAATAATATCCGCCTTGTTGTCGAGTTCGTCTTCAAATTCAACAAGTTGCTTGAGTTGGTCGAGGAACCAGGTATCGATCCCTGTGGCAGCGTTAATCTCATTTACCGACCACCCCATTTTGAAAGCATATCGGATGTAATAAGGTCGGGCTTGACAGGGGACTTCCAGTTTTCGCCGCAGAATATCCTCGGGCACGGGCCAGTTCGTGTCCCCGGTTCCTTCTAAATCAGAGGACAATTCTCTTCGCGGCCTCGCGGACTCAGCCTGTGGAGCTAGCGATTGGGCCTCACCAAAGTCGTTCGTTGCAACTGCACCAACCCACGAGGCAGAGCGATTTCGCGTTGCAGACGTGAGCCATTTGTCATTTTTGTCCAATCCATATCCCGACCGCTGGATCTCCATACTACGTATGCACTTTTGCCATGCCTCCTTGAAAGTGCGACCGATAGCCATCGCCTCGCCGACGCTCTTCATTTGCGTCGTCAACGTGTCATCCGCATCGGGAAATTTTTCAAACGCCCATCTCGGCATCTTAACAACACAGTAATCGATGACGGGTTCGAAACTGGCGGGAGTTGTCCCCGTGATGTCGTTGGCAATTTCGTCAAGCGTATATCCAACGGCTAATTTTGCCGCTACTTTGGCGATCGGATATCCGGTTGCTTTGCTGGCCAGCGCACTGCTGCGCGAAACTCGTGGATTAATTTCGATGATCACTTGCCGACCTGTTTTTGGGTCAACGGCAAACTGCACGTTACATCCACCCGTATCCACACCAATCTCGCTGACGACCGCTTTCGCTGAATCGCGCATTTGCTGGAATTCGCGATCGGTCAGCGTCTGGACGGGTGCCACGGTAATCGAGTCACCGGTATGAACACCCATCGGATCAAGATTCTCGATCGAACAGACAACGATAAAATTGTCGTTTCGGTCACGGATGACCTCGAGCTCAAACTCCTTCCAGCCATAGAGACTTTCTTCAATCAGCACTTCGTTGATCCGCGAGAGCTCAATTCCGCGGGCCACCGTGCGAACGAATTCCTCTGCTGTCCGACAAAAGCCACCTCCTGCGCCGCCCAGTGTGTAAGCTGGCCGGATGCAACATGGAAGTCCCACACGCTGTAGAACGGTGTCCGCCTCGTCGAGGCTATGCGCTGTTCCGCTGATCGGCAGATCCAACCCGATCCGTTGCATGGATTCTCGAAACAACGAACGGTCCTCAGCCTTGGCGATTGCGTCCCTGGAGGCACCAATCAGCTCGACTTCGTGTTTTTCCAAAATTCCCTGTTCTTCCAAAGCCATTGCGCAATTCAAAGCGGTTTGGCCACCCAAAGTCGGCAGCAGAGCATCGATCGGACTACCCTGTGATTTTTCCAGTTCCAGGATCCGTTCGACAAACTCGGGAGTGATCGGTTCGATATACGTTCGATCCGAGAATTCGGGATCCGTCATGATCGTGGCAGGATTCGAATTCAACAGCACAACTCGATATCCGTCTGCGCGGAGAGCTTTGGCAGCCTGCGTACCGCTATAGTCAAATTCGCAGGCCTGACCGATGACGATCGGTCCTGAACCGATGAGCAAAATCGTGTGTATGTCTTCGCGGCGGGGCATTAATCGATGTTTACCATAGCCTTTTCTGATTTGGCCCTCGTCCGCCTGACTCCTCCCGCCGATGAAGTGCTACGACGCTTCTCAAAGGTTTACGGTAGGATGCGTTGGAGAAGAGAAAATGATGATGGTTGAGTCTAATCAAAATTACTGTGGACGACAATCAATCTCTCGCAGAAATGCATCAACACGTTCAGTCACTCATTCACTTCCGTCGGTTTTTTCATGTTGTCTTCCGGCAATCGATCGATCAACAGCAGGAATGGATCGACGCCGGCCAAGGCGGGAACTTCGTCCACGACGAATTTGAAAGTACTGTTTTCCTGTTCGATTTTGACTCGTTCGCGGTAAAGCGTTTTTCCGAATTTGCGCTCCGGTTCGGGTTTTGCAAATGCGCCAATCTCAATCCAGTCGTCGATTTCAACTTGAGCTTGTTTGCCCTTTTCGTCTGCCTGAAATTTTTGACATTGAATATCAAGCGACACTTCATACTGGCTATCGTCGAGTTTCTTGTAGCTTGTCTTGACCGTTCGGTTTTCAAATAGAGTGATCTCTGCGAACAAGTCGGATAACAAGTATTGGAATTCAGGTGGTGTTTGTTCGCGAAGTGCGGCGACCAGATCAATCGAGGTTGGATAAGGCGGTTGCCGATAAGCGAATTTGTCGACTAACGACTTCAAGGCCGCATTGACCTTGTCTTCCCCGATCATTTCTTTTAGGTAGTACATGACGACGCTTCCCTTGCGGTAATGCACGTACCCCTGTTGCGCGCCGACCTTCATGAGCGGGCGTTCTTTAAGCATTTCCCGCCCACGAGCCTGGAGGTAGCTATCCATTTCATACTTGAGGAATTTGCGCATGGTGTCGCGTCCGAATTCTTTTTCCATCACCATCAGTGCGGAGTATTGAGCCAGAGTTTCGGACAACAGGGTCGCTCCCAGCATGTTCGCGCCGATGACTTGATGAGCCCACCATTGATGAGCCATCTCGTGGGCGACGACGTAATAGACCATATCGATGTCGTCATCATCTTTAATCTCGGCGATAAATCCGATCCCTTCGCTGTACGGCATCGTGCCGGGAAACGCCTGTGCGAATTCCGATGTGCGGGGGAATTCAATAATGCGAGCCTGTTTGTGTTTGTATGGCCCAAACGCTTCAGTGTAGTACTCCAGCGATTTGCGAATGGAACGCAGCATTTTGTCGACATTCCATTCGTGCTCGTCGTGGTAATAGACCTCGATGTCGACACCATTCCATTCGCGGAGTGCGACTTTGTAATCGGCTGAAATGAAGGAATAAAAGTTCAGCGAGGGATGATCGACTTTGTAATGAAAGTATCGGCGCCCATCTTTCTGCCATTTCTTGACCAGTGAGCCGGGCGCAATTGCGATTTGATCGTCGGACGTGCTGATCACGGTTTCGACATCGACCCAGTCGCTGTTGTTGCTGATGTAGGTGCTGGAACGTGCTTTCAGGTTTTCTGGGTCAAGTGGCGGCATGATCTCGGGCGGATCGAGGCCGAGCCGTTTACGGTCGTTCTTGTTCGTCAGTTCTTTTCCGGGCTGGTACCCGATCTGCGGACAAATTGTGTTATTGAAAAATGTCCCGTTTTGAACGATCTGAAGCTGGGATACGGTATTCTCAAAACCTTCGGCAAAGTACGAAACGGTGTATGTCATTTGTGCTTCGGCACCAGGCGCCATAGGCGGATCGAATTTGTAAATCTGGATATCCAGGTCTTCGAATTCCTCGGATAAGGTCGCGTTTTCAATCTCGAGTTTTGACTCATAGCCGCTGGCAAGGTTGATAAACAGTTTTTCGATCGGTGTTTCGGATTGGTTGACGATGATTTGATCGCCCTTGAGCACCAAGCCTCGCTTGTGTGGAAATATGTCAATGTCGTATCTGACTCTGGTGATTCGAGGTTGGGGGAGATCATGGAACGATTTGAAATCTTTCTCGTACCTTGATTGAAGCTTATTGGTCATCTCTGAAGTCTTGTACTCGTTGAGTAGTTTGGTGTTATAAAAAACCCAACCGCCAACGGCGAGCCAAATTCCAATCGCAGCGCAGGTTGCAAAAGCCATACCTCCGTGGAAACGGCCAATTGCGATACTGACTCGTTTGAAAAACCCTCGTTCGCGTCCTCGTTGCCAAAGCAACATTCCAGCAAAAGACAGGCAAACACAAAACAACACCCAATAGCTGCCAAACCATGACAGTCCCTCTGAATAGGGCGCGAATTCGAACAGATCCGAATAGATGTAACTGGGAAGACTAGCGAACTGCATCATGTTAGATTCGATATCAAGCAGTCCCCAGCCGAGCGCATTTGCAATCGCCAATGCGATGAACACAAAATAGCCGATGTACTTGTTGGGCGAGACGATATGTGAGAAAAACGCCAACACCGTAAACGAAAACAACTGAATGAACGTAATCAGGAAAAGTTCTTTTGCATACAGGCCAAGTTGAAATCTTGAATAGCCGGCCATCGCCTGGTTTACGACACCCATCAGTGTCTCGGCGCACAAAACAATGAAAACAATGGCCAGGATCGACAACAACTTGGCCGTGTACGAAATCCAGGTTGAATGCGGAAGCGCGTCGTAGACTTCATCCAGCTTTGCTTCACGTTCCTTCCACACCAAAACGCCGGTGTAGAAAATGATCACCACCATCAAGTAAACAAACAGGCTGCCACGAATCACGTCGATCATCGTGTAAGTGACCGGTAGCGCACTCAATCCAAATCCTTCTCCAGCGACCAGTTTCATGGAAAAAAACGTGTCGATCATCCCGGCAAATACGATTACGAGGAATACTGGACTTTTGACCGTACTAAAAAAGTCGACTTTGATCTGGCTCAACAATTGCGTGAGTTGCGCGCGGATTCCTCGTTGAAAAGTGACGTTTGGCAATGGCCTCGCCGCGGAGTCGGCAGGCGGCGCCAAGTGCAGTTTTTTGGTTTTGACACGCTTTTCAGCGAAATTGAATCGCCAACATGCCAATCCAAGGATCACGACTCCAGTCGAAACCCAAATCACCCGATTCAGAAGCATCATTCCCGATGCGAGGGTTAATGACTGAGTGTTTCGTTCGGCGATTGTCCAGTACTTCGTCTCGATCTGGAACGCAGCTAGTCCGAATGGATCGGCTAATTGAGACAGTGTTTCATTTTCGAGATTGCCAAGCAAACTCTGGGTGATGCCCCAAAATGTCAGCAATACAATGACGCCAATGAACGAAGCGAATGTGCTGCGTAACCAGACTGCGATCGCAAAGATGATCGCAGCAATGAAGATCGTATTCGGAATTGCAAATACGAGGATGCTCCAGAGATGTGCATTCCAGTAAACCGGGCCAAATCGGCTCGGATCATCATTCCAGGGCATCACGGGTGAAATCAGGACGCCAATTGAGACGCCCAGCATGGGGATAATCGCGATTAAGACC
>CAMYKF010000715.1:6037-15734 GCA_947258905.1 uncultured Pirellulaceae bacterium
CCATCAGGAACTGAAACTTGTTGAGTGGTTTCGTGAATATCAAATGATTTGTATTGTGAGCAAAGTCTCTCGATGCTGCGTCGTTGACAAATGCAGTTGTCATCAAACAGGTCAAAATGGCCATGATGCCATAGAAGTTTTGAATCACGAACGGCGCGTTGCGATACGTGTTTTCGAGAGCCGCTCCAACGATGATATTATCCGTTGAAGTCGCTCCAAGGATCAGCGACGAAATAATAATCAAGAATATGTAAACCATGACTCCTTTGAGCCAATAGCGGAGTTCAAATCCAAGAAAAGTTCGAAACATTAAATGTCCGTGGGTTGGGTAGGTCGCTCAGTCGACTGAAATTCCAGCTAATTACATGTTGAGCATTTGGAGGGCAGGGTGGCCCGCCAAGCCGTGATCTGCTCTCAATAGGAGTGAGCCGCGTTTTTGATCTTGGAGAAAAAGACGTCCTCCAGATCCGGTTCAATCGAAGTGAATCCATCACCCGGTTCGTGTTCACTAATGATGTGAACCAACGGCCTGCCGGCGACGAGTTTTGTCGAGAGCACTTCGTATTTTTGTTTGACCGAATCCAGTTCCGACTTTTCAATCGACTTTTGCCAGACTTTGCCAGAGAGTTCCTCTTCGGCAGCGTTAGGCGAACCCGCAAATCGCAATTCACCTTCGTGGATAATTGCCATCTGGGTACACAATTCTTTTACATCTTGAACGATGTGTGTCGAGAGGATCACAATCACGTTTTCGCCGATTTCCGAGAGCAAATTGTAGAAGCGGTTTCTTTCGCCTGGATCGAGTCCCGCGGTCGGTTCGTCGACGATCAGCAGCTTAGGGTCACCCAACAGAGCCTGTCCGATTCCAAATCGCTGTTTCATCCCCCCGGAAAAACCAGCGATGGCTTTTTTACGATGATCTTGTAGATTGACTCGGTGCAACATCGCATCGACCAGTTCGCGACGTTCACGCTTGTTGGTGATTCCCTTAAGAGTGGCGATATGGTCCAGCATGCGTTGCGCGCTGATTTTGGGGTAAACACCAAACTCTTGAGGCAGGTAACCCAGCATTCTGCGGATTTCCGTCTTCTGCCTTAACACATCGAGATTACCAAGCATTATCGAACCCGAGTCCGCTTCTTGCAGGGTCGCGATCGTTCGCATCAGTGTCGATTTGCCGGCACCATTGGGTCCCAATAGACTGTCATTGTTACGTCGCTTAAAGCCCGCACGCCGTTGGCGTAGGTTTTGGAAAGATTCTTGATCACCAGTTCCATGAATTGCAACCTCGTAAATGTTCTGTAACAACAAGGGAGTACTTTGTTTGTAGCGTCTTGGTTTCAACGACGCGAGGCGGAGACGTTAGACCGGACGAGCGATTTCGCATCCATTGAGATTCGAAACTGACCCCATCTTGAGCAAAATAGCCTAAATATTATCCGTCCGTTTTCGAATAAGGCTTATCAAAGTATGCTTTTTTCTGGATATTCGAGCTTTGATCAACAGTTTTTCAATGGTTGTCGATCCTAAAATAGAGTTACAGGTTCCAAATTCTTAAACGTCCAATTACACGACAAACTCAATGAAGCTTGGTAAGACATTTTCTGGACTCATGCTGGTCGTCATGGCCGCTTTGCTCGGGTTTGCCTTGATTTATCTTCCTGGTTGGGTCATTTCCAATTACGAAACGGTTTCCAGTCTCGGGAGCATTTGGGGCACGCTCTATCTGATTGTGATTGGAACCGGATTTGTTTTGTTGTTGGGTAGTGCGTTCTGGATTATCTGGAAACTGTGGGGCGCATCGATAGCAAAAAAAATCCGCCGGGAAAGGCGCAATCGCGATCCCAGCCAAATGACCATCGGTCAACGCGAAAAAGAGATTGAAGAAAATCTCGATCAAATCGAGCAGCTCAAAGCGGCCGGTGATAAAGAATCCCAGCTCTCCAGCCAACTCGACCCTCTGGTTCGAGAGCTCGAAGCAAAACGGGAAGCACAGACGCTCGAGATCGTAGCGTTCGGCACAATTTCCAGCGGTAAATCGTCTGTACTAAATCTGCTCGCCGGACGAGATGTCTTCGCGACCGACGCGAGTGGCGGTACCACCGTAACGCGAAACGAGATTCCGTGGCCCGGTATCGATCAAGTTACGCTTGTTGATACACCAGGCCTAGGTGAAGTCGATGGTGCAATTCATGTCAACATCGCTGCCGAGTCAGCCAAGGATGCGGATCTTGTCTTGGTCGTCGTTGATGGCCCGCTTCGGGAAAGCGAACACCAGTTGCTCGAACAACTGGGCCAAATGGAAAAACGCGTGGTGATCTGTCTCAACAAGACGGACTGGTTCACGATCGAAGATCGCGACAAGCTGCTCGGTCAACTGCGACGACAGACTGACAGTGAAGTCAACCAGCGCGATGTCGTAGCGATTCAGGCCGAAACGGGATTTCGCATGCGTCGCCAGGTGTTGACCGATGGCTCGACGGTGGATGAACGGGTGGAAGTCCAACCGGATATCGAACCGCTGGCAGACCGTCTGACCGCCGTGATTGAAAATGATGGCAAACGGCTGATCATGGCCAACCTGTTGCTGCAATCCCGTGGCCTGGTGGAAAAAGCGCGGGATCGCGTCAAGGATTCACTGGACCAGCGGGCCTGGAAGGTCGTCGACCGATACATGTGGGGTGCCGGTGGCGCGGCGGCCGTGGTACCGTTTCCGCTGGTTGATCTGGCTGTGGGTGTGGGCATCAGCACGAAGATGATTGTCGACCTCGCCGAGATCTACCAGCAAAAAGTCGATCTGGAGACGGCTTCCCGCTGGCTCGGCGAGATGGGCAAAAACCTGATCGGTGTGCTGGGTGCCAATGCAGCTGCTCCCGCCGTGGCGGCAATTGTCGGTTCCCTGCTGAAGACCGTTCCGGTGGCCGGGCAACTGGCAGGTGGTGTCCTGCAAGGCGCGGTACAGGCCCTGATCACCAAATGGATTGGCGCCGTGTTCATCGAATACTTCCGCAATGAAATGCAGACCCCGCTCGGCGGACTGTCAGGACTGGCCCGCCGCCAGTGGGAAGAAGTCACCACCGTCAACGAACTGCGCAAACTGCTGGTCAGCGCACGACAGAAACTTGTCGATTCCGGCGATTAGGAAAATTTGAGTACGCCAACGAGAACTGCCGACGATCGCCAGTACCAGGAAGCCATCGCTTCCGTGGAAAATACACTTGCGCGCCTGCGTGGCTGTCCGCCGGAAGAACTGGACGAGTTGCAGTCCGACATCACGCAACTGAACGACATGTACCGCAAGGTCACGACGGGCCGGATCGAAATTGTCCTGTTCGGCGAAATCAGTACGGGCAAGTCGGCCCTGATCAACGCACTCGTCGGCCGCGCGGTGGCGGAAGTCGACGTACAGGGCGGCTGGACCAAGCAGGTCTGGGGCACGGCCTGGGATGGTTGCGGTTACCGCGTGCCGGGTCTGGATCGCAGCGAAGTGGTATTGGTAGATACGCCGGGCATCAACGAAATCGGCGGCAAGGACCGCGCCGAACTGGCCGACACGACCGCCCGCCGCGCCGACATGATCCTGTTCGTGACCGACTCGGACTTGAATGAAACCGAGTTTTCGGCACTAGTCGAACTGGCGGCCGTGCAAAAACCCATCATCCTGGTGTTCAACAAGATCGACCTTTACACCGCCGAACAGCGTGAGGAACTGACCCAGGTCCTCACCCGACACGTCGACGGCATCATACCGCCGGAAAGCATTGTGCATACGATGGCCGACCCGCGACCCATCGAATATGTGATGCACCAGCCCGATGGCTCAACCAATATCGAATGGAAGAAACCCAAACCGCAGGTCGACTCGCTAAAGTCGCTGATTCTGGAAACGCTGGAACGGGAAGGGCTGGACCTGATCGCGCTAAATGCTGCCCTGTATGCGGCTGACAAAAGCGACAAGATCTCGACCCTGCGAGTCAAAATGCGGAATCGTCGCGCCGATCAGGTCATTTGGACGCTGGCCTCAACCAAGGCCGTGGCGGTGGCGGCCAATCCGGTACCGGCCGTTGACATCCTGACCGGTCTGGCCATTGACGCCGTGATGATCGCGACGCTGTCCAAAGTCTACGGGCTGAATTTCTCGATGGCCCAGGCACGCGGACTGGCCAAGGCCATTTCCAAGGGCGCGGGGCTGATCGCGCTGGGCGAACTGACCTCGTGGGGTGCCAGTTTCTTTAAACTCGTCACCGGCACGCTGGGCACCGCACTGACCCTGTTGCCCCAGGGCGCCGCGGCCGGGTTCAGTTCCTATATCATCGGTCAGGCAGCCAAACATTACTTTGAACACGGAGGTTCGTGGGGCGCTGAATCGGCCAAGACGGTGGTGCGGCGTATACTCGACGAAACCGACAAGGACTCGATCCTGAATCATCTGAAGGACGAGATTCGACGCCGCCTGGCGTTCAATCGCCACGCCAAACAACCCGCCTGACCTTGCCTGCCAAAACCAGGATGTTATCACCGGTTGCCACTACCGAACGCACTGAACTCCGGGACCGGGCAGCCGAGCCGAGAGTGGCGGTGATCGCCTCGACCATGCGGTCCGGATCCACATTGCTAAAAGCCTTGCTGGCCGAAGCACCCGACATCTCGAATCTGCCCGAAGTCAACTTTCAATCCACATGGCGTCTGCAACGAGCCCGGCAACGGGCGGCCGCCAGAGGAAAATCCATCGCGGTACTCAAACGACCCGCTTGGTATCAGGAATCTGCGACTTACCCGCGATTGCCCGACATGCCCGGACTACGCACCATCCTGCTGGTGCGTGACGTCTATCCGACCATTTTGTCACTGCGCAAGATGACGTTTGGTCCGCTGGCGTCGCTCCTGGGCCGCTTCACCAATCGCTGGCTTGTGAATAACTACTGGGCCCGGATCACCGGCCATCTGCTGCAGCTGGACGAGACACCGGGGAACGATTCGCTGCTGGTGCGTTACGAGGACATCGTGTCCGATCCCGTTGAGACCACCGCGCAGCTGTTCCGTTTTCTCGGTTCGCGACAAACCGGCGGAGTCTCCAGCTATCGAAAGCCGATTGATTACCGGTGGAGGTGGGGGCGCGATGATGCGGGATCGAACATTCGCACGCTGCAGGTTCAAAAACCGCCCGCCGTAAACTGGTCCGACCCGCCCCTGGTGTCCGCTATTCAGGCGTCCGCGCCCGCAATGCTCGTTCGGCAAAAGCTGGGTTATCCCGCACTGCCCCCGGCCGCTGGGTAACGGCATCCGGTTTTTCACGCTGCCGAATCGCCTGTTCATAGACACCCAGCAAGCGATCAACCGTATGTGAAATCGTGTGCTGTTGAATTCCGGTGCGGGCTCCTTCACCCAGCTGGCGACAAAGCGGCAAGTCACCGGCCAGCGTCAACATCTTGTTCGCCAGGTCCCGCTCGTTATCCGGTTCAAACAACAACCCGTTGACGCCTTCGTCAATCAGTTCGGGAATGCCTTTGGACCTGGCTCCAATAACGGGGACTCCAAACGACAGGGCTTCCAGAATACTGATGGGTTGATTCTCGGTTTTACTTGCCGTCACAAAGACATCGCCCCACCGCGGTATGGAGCGGGCGATCAGGTCCTCGTGCGGCACATGCCCCAGTTGCACGACATGGTCGGCGATTTCCATCCGCTGCATCAGCCGCGTTAGCGGTGTGCGTTCCGGACCATCACCGACCAGCAGGAATCGAGCTTGCGGGAACCTCGCGACCACCCGGCGAAACGCGGCCAGCACCACTTCCAGAGATTTCTCGGGGGAAACGCGGCCCACATAAACAAACGTCGGCCCTTCGAGTCCGTGTTGTTTGCGAAACGCCGAAACATCGCACCCGGAACGGTCGGCCAGCTGCGGAATGCCGTTGGAAACGACTTGTGGTGGCATGGCAGCGCCATTGGCCACCAGCGCATCCCGCACCGCTTTGGAGGGTGCCGTTGTGACGTCGCAGCGATCGTAGAAAAACCGCGAGTAGTTCCAGATCAGTTTTTCAAACAGCCAGTGCTGGGGCAGACCAAAGGCCTTGAGATAACCCGGATCCGCAAAGAAAGTGTGAAAGGTCCCGACGACGGGCAAACCCAGATAGCGTGAGGCCAGTAAACCGTCCCAGCCACAGCCCCATTCAGTGTTCACGTGTACCACATCCGGCCGGACACGTCGCAAGGTGCGAATCGTCGGAATCACCGCCGGCACATTGACATACAAACCGTCCATCCACCAGACGGGAATCGAAAACGCCAGGTGCTCGGTCCTGGCCTCGGTCCGCTTCCCTGCCAGTTCCCGTTGGGCGCGTTTCTGGCGCCATGGTTTGGGGCAAAACACCGTGACCTCATGCCCGCGACTGACCAGCTCGCGCGTCTGATTCTTCACCGCAACGGTGACGCCGGATATGAACGGAAGATAGCTGTCGGTAAAAATTGCGATTCGCATGGTCGGACCTGATCACAGATATCCAGCGTGATATTGCGGCTCCCCCACAATCGACCATTGTAACGCGTTTTTCAAGAGGCCAAACGGAATTTGTGGACTCCCGTTGTTCTCACGTCCGCACCAGGAGGTCGAGCTTCCTGCCGAGACCATGCCAACAGGCAGCGGCCCATCGCGTGTGGACGACAACGGTTTTGATACATCAGCAGCTTTGTCACGCAAATTGAATTGCCTTACAACGATGGTCCGCGTAATCAGTGTGCGCCTCATAATCAGTATCCTTGACACGAATTAACCATATTCACTGGCCGCCGGCCTCCCCGTCCCCGTACGCCGCGAGCCAGATGATAGAGTTGGGCAACAGTTACACCCGCAGCTGCCTTTTTTCATTGGCTTCGAACGACGAAGCAAAGTTGTCTCAGGGATCCTTGATGGCCAGATTATCCTCCAAACTCTTCCGCTTTCTGTCTGATGAAAGCGGGCCGACTGCCGTGGAATACGCGGTCATGCTGGCCGTCATCATCATCGCCTGTATTGGTGCCGTGTTGACAACCGGTGACGTACAACAGGCCCTGTTTTTTGACACGGCCGATATCCTGGACCAGTCGATCAATCCCGAGTAGTGCCGGACGAACAGGCGCAACTGGCCACGCGAGCCGGCAATGTTTAGACTCTGGGAACATGCTTCTCCCGATGTCTCGCCTGCCAGGACCCGCGCATGAAGTCTCCCTGTTCGCTGCTGATGCTCACGCTGTGCTTCCTTGCGGCCTTCACCCCGACACCCGCTGATGCCTGGCAAGACACACCATCCCAAGCGACGGATTTATCCGAGCCAGTGCGTTTTGCCTCGTTCAATGTCGCCCTCAATCGCAGGCAGGCCGGCGCGCTAAACGAAGAACTGGCGACCGGCGATTCGGCCGCTGCCCAAAAAATCGCCGAGGTCATTCAGCGGGTGCGACCCCACGTGCTGTTTGTCAATGAACTCGACTATGACGAAAATGGCAGGTCCCTGCAGCTTTTCCATGACCATTATCTGGCGGTCCCGCAAAATGATCAGTCGGCCATCGAGTATCGCTACACCTGGGTGGCGGCCGTCAATACAGGCGTCGATTCCGGGCTGGATCTGAATCACGACGGAAAGACGGGCGAACCGGAGGATGCGTTTGGCTATGGGGCGTTCCCCGGTCAATACGGCATGGCGGTGCTGTCGCAATTTCCGCTCGATGAGGCTAACGCACGGACGTTTCAAAAGTTTTTGTGGAAAGACATGCCCGACGCCTTGTTGCCTGTCAATCCCGCCACCGGCAAGGGGTACTACGATGCGGCCACGCTCGATTCGCTACGTCTGTCGAGTAAAAGCCACTGGGATATTCCCGTTCGCATTGGCGATGCAACGGTGCATCTGCTCGGGTCGCATCCGACCCCGCCGGTTTTCGACGGCGTGGAAGATCGCAACGGACGGCGCAACCACGACGAGATCCGGCTGGTGGCAGACTACCTCGGCGGCGACGCCGATTATCTGTATGACGACAAGGGAGTCACCGGCGGCTTGCCGCAGCAGTCGCTGTTTGTCGTCGTTGGAGATCTGAATGCGGACCCCAACGATGGCGACAGCTCCAACAACGCAGCACAGTTGCTGACCGAAAACCCGCTGCTTAACCATTCGAAAGTTCCCGTCAGTCGCGGCGCGGCTGAAGCGTCGCGTGACAGCGGCGGCAAGAATACCGAACACACTGGCGAGCCCGGGCAGGACACGGGCGATTTCAACGACAGAAGCATCGGCAACTTGCGCATCGATTACTGCCTGCCGGGCCAGGGATTGAGCATGGTGGATTGCGGCGTGTTCTGGCCCGCCAGCGATGAGCCCGGTTTTGAACTGAACGATGCCTCAGATCATCATCTGGTCTGGATCGATGTCGTGCTGGCCGACGATTCGTCGCGGTAACAGCCGGGCGCGTTCCAGGCTCCGGGCTTTTGTTCAGTTTCCGGGAGAGCCTATCGGAAATCACGTGATTTGGTTTTTAGCTCTCCCAGCTTTTCCGCGAGGTCTTCCAGCCGGTTCACAATGATATGGGTGACCCCGCTGCGGCGTTCCAGTTTGCCGTGCGCTATCCACGCCGGTCGCGTGCGGACGATACGGTAATAGCGTTCCCAGATATGCGGCTTGACGACCAGGTTGATTGTGCCGGTTTCGTCCTCCAGCGTGACAAACGTGATGCCCTTGGCGGTCGAAGGCCGCTGACGCAGGATCACCAAACCGGCCACTCGCACCTGCCGGTCGTTGGGCCGGTCCCGCAAATCGGTGGCCGACGAGACACGCAGTTCGTCCAGATGCGATCGGTAAAAGGAAATCGGATGCGCGCGAAGCGACAATCCGATGCTGCGGTAATCGGCAAAGACCTCTTCCTGCTTGCCCAGTGCCGGCAGCAACGCGTCCTGGTCGTCATCGGCCGGCTGGTCGTCGAACAGTGGTTGATGTTGCGGTTTCTTTTCCTGACCCAGTGCCTGCCACAGCGCCACGCGCCGGTCCTGTTTCAGTGAAGCCAGCGCAGCGGCG
The DNA here is from genome assembly GCA_947258905.1 of uncultured Pirellulaceae bacterium. Lineage (GTDB taxonomy): Bacteria > Planctomycetota > Planctomycetia > Pirellulales > Pirellulaceae > CAJQPP01. The sequence goes on from CAMYKF010000715.1 coordinate 15,070, forward strand.
CGACTGAGCCGCTCAATCGTGGCCTGACCCAGTCGCGTGCGTCGGCCGAAATCGGCCAGCGAAGTGAACGGGGACCTCAGGATCAGCGCATCCGGCGGCGCCGTGGCGGCGAGTCCGATGGCGACCGCCGCGCCGAGGCTCTCGCCGAAAAGGACGATGGGGGAGCCAGGGGCAATATCGACGGCGAAGTCCCGAACGGACCGGGCGTCCAGTGCCAGGCCGGCCTCGCTGGGGCTCCCGGTGCTGTCCCCGTAACCCCGGTAGTCGAAGAGCACCACGCCGTAGCCGCTGCGGGCGAGCGCCTCGCCCAGCGGGGCTCGCCCGGCCCGTGTCCCGGCGTTGCCGTTGAAGACGATCACGATCGGAGCGTCGGCGGTGGCCGGCTCCGCGTACCAGACGCCGAGCCGTTCGCCATCACTCGTGGTGACTGTGGTCTCGACCCAGCCCGACAGCAGACTTTCGATCGGCGGCACGTTGCCGGCCGGGAAATAGATGAGGCGACGTTGGAACGTCCAGAGCAGCGCGACGAGCGCAGCGACTCCTCCCAGCGACCACAGCAGCACCCGGAGCCATCCCGACATCAGATCCGATGCTACGCACCCATCGGTCGATCGATCGGGGTCTCGCCGGGTCGGGGGATGGCGGTCGCTCAGAGGCGGCGCTGG
>CAMYKF010000716.1 GCA_947258905.1 uncultured Pirellulaceae bacterium
AGCCGCAGCGTACCCTCGACCTGCAGCGACTGGTTATCAGGTTCGAAGTCCAGCTTGATGTCGACTCCCGAAACCGACGGCGGTTTGGTGTTTGCCCAGGTCGCGTAGTTCTGTTGCCAGTACTTCTTCTCCTGATCCTCGACAAACTTGCCCTGGTAACCCTGGTTGACCTGCGACCACAGCATGGATCCAAACACAAACGGCAGGATCAAAAATGGCACGGCTTTCAGGGTGAATTTGGCAATTTCCTGTGGCTTCAATCGCGTCGCCAGTTGCACGGCGTCCAGTCCGCGTCGCCAGAAGATTCGTGCCGCGAAGTAGGTAAACAGGATCGCCAGCGACAAGGCGAATAAACGGTTCAGCCACAGTGCCGGACGATCCATCTCGAATACGGCGATGTCGGACCACGGCGCCGCGCCGGTCAGCATCCAGTTGCTGAACCAGGTCATCTTGTCAGTGAGATTCAGATACAGTGTGCCAATCAATACGGCAGCCGCGATGCCGTAAGTCGTGTATCGATTTCGCGTCAATACGATAATGAAGGTGATGAACGCGCCCCACACGATAAACGTTGGCATCAACAGGAGCAGCCAATACGCCGTAAACGGGAAGATCTCGAAAGAAACCACGCCCTGAATCAGCAGGATGACAAGACTGCCAACCAGTGCCGCGGCCATAATCACCAGGCAAACAACGGTATTTGCCAGCGACTTGCCAAACAACATCGCGAAGGAGCGGGCCGGAGTCGAATAGTAAATCGGAGCCAGCCTTTTGATTCGCTCGCGCATCTGGGACTCGACCGTAAAGAACATCATCAGCAGGCACCCGAGGATGGCCAGCACGGTCATCGCGCCTTCGGCCAGTGAACCGGACGTGTGCAAAAGCGGCGTTCCGAACGCACCTTCCCGAAAAAACGACGTCCCAATCACCTCGATGATGATAAAGGGCACGAACAAATACAGGCTGGGCGAATGACGCAACTCCTTCAGCTCGTAACGCAAAATGTTCCAGGTGTCACGCAGGAGACCATTGCCCTGTTGATTCATTTGCATGGCTGCCAGGCTGCGCGGTTCACCACTTGCTGTTTCGGCAACGCCGACATGTTTGGTATTTGCCTGATCAATGGCCGATAGTGAACCATGTTTGCTGCCACGCAGCCGCCGCCGAAACAGCGGCACCGTGATCGCCAGTCCCAGTAATCCGGCGGCGGCGATCGCAAACCGGCTCATCAAAAAAGCCGTGCCCAGTTTGACGGGTTGGGTATTATAGAATTCGGCCCCGCGATCGACGTTGAAGTAGGTCTCGTTCAACCAGCGAGTACCATACGGATCGACCAGGCACAGCATGTTGTTGGCCCACGTCGGTAGCCACAACGGTGACCAGCCGTTGAGAAATAATCCAAACACCAACAGGAAAATCAGCGGGAATGCAAATACCAAAACCGGCTTGCGAGTCAACGTGCCCAGCACAAACGCCGCGCCCGCGAGAAACACCATCGCCGGCAAGACGAACTTCAAAGTCGGAAACACGAAGTTATTCAGGCTAAACGGACCAAAATATTCGGCGCGGGTGGGGTCCGGGAAAACGGACATGAAAAACGAAGCCAACAGCAAGTTAATTACCAGGACGGTCAACACCAGCAGCAGGCAACCAAGGAACTTGCCGGTCAAATACTCCGCGGCTGTCAGTCGTGAACTGTGCAACAGCGGCATGATTCCCGTGTCGTGATCGCGGATCACGGCCAGACCAAACAACACCGTTGCGAAAAAACCGTGAATGATCATCATCAGCGCCGCCATCAAGCGCGATAATTCAAACTCGCTGTTCAGGTGTTGTTTGGTTCCCCCGATGGTGGAGTCACCTCCCACCGCGATCTGGACGTTGCCGGCTGCCATGCCCCAATACACCAATGCCAGCAGGATGATCCAGACCCAGACCATCGGTCGACGCAGATACGTGATGAAGTCGTGCCAGGCGATCTGCCAGATTCTTTGGAGCATTTTCGTGGACAGAAGTGTTGAAAAGTGAAGATATTCAATGGCCCTCGCCGGTGCGTCGGGCTGGTGTTCCAAAAACCGCTCAGGCGGCGACGGCGTTGGCGGATTTCATCATCAACAGATAGGCATCTTCCAGCGTCGGTTGTACCGGTACGAAACCGTCCGGGGGACCCATCAATGGATCGACCTGAATCCGTACGCGGTTGCGGCCCTCTACCAAAATGGCTCGCGCGATTTTGTGTGATTTTTCAAATTGATCGAGTTGATCAACGGCCACATCACCTTCAAACAAGGTTTGGCCAATTTCGGATTTGGCGGCTGTGGGAGATGTGTCGGCGATAATATGCCCGTCACGAATTACCGCGAACCGCGAACACAGGTTGGCGACGTCTTCCACAATGTGCGTTGACAGAATCACAATCCGGTCTTCAGCCAGTTCGGCCAGCAGGCGATAAAAACGCAGCCGCTCTTCGGGATCGAGCCCGGCGGTCGGTTCGTCAACAATGATCAAACGGGGATCGCCCGCAATCGCCTGGGCAATTCCCAGCCGCTGTTTCATTCCGCCCGAGTAGGCTTTTACTTTTCGTTTGGCGGCAAACCCGAGATTAACCTTTTCCAGCAACTGGTCGGTCAGGTCATTCAGCCCTTGCGGACCGGTCACGCCCTTGAGTTTCAGCAAATATTTCAGCATCGCCCGACCAGTCAGGTGATCGTAAAACCCAAACTCCTGTGGCAGATAACCGAGCTGGTCCCAGATCATTTGCGGCTGTCGCACGATGTCCTTGCCGTACAACTCGGCCGAACCGGCGGTGGGTTCCAGCAGTCCGGCCAGAATGTTCATGAACGTGGACTTGCCTGCGCCGTTGGGTCCCAGCAGGCCAAACATGCCTTTGTCGATTTCCAGGGACACGCCGCGTAACGCCGCCACCGGACCCGGATAGATTTTTGTCAGGTCGGTTACCTTGATCATTGGTTTTTTGCTCCCCGATTACTTACAGCTTCGCCACGCAAAGGTTACTCAATTTTTGCCGAAAAAGTTTCAATTTGTGGCGAAAGGCATTTTGAGGGTCATTGAGTGCCGGCTGGCAAACCGGAAGCTTGCCCTGCAAATGGCGCGTAAAAAAAGCCGCAGCGTCCAAAGTGGACGCTGCGGCGTATATTAGAAACCTCCGACCGGTTGTAGCGACGGGAGCTACTGGGAGACAGGTGCGAATCGGACGTGCTGAGCACTAGCCACTAATGATCCGGACCTACCCGAAAATTGGTCCCTCAGCCATAAGCGTCAGAGGAATCTAGTCGAAATGTATTGTAGCCCGAACTGACGTTGCGGCAGTCCGTGCGTTAAAAGTTTCGGCAAGCTGACTCGGAAATGTTTGCACAATTCCGAATCTTTCGAACTTGCCAGCCGAAGGGTCGATTTATAGGCCAGCCTGCATCGATCGTCCAGTGCAATAAAGACCGAAAATCCGTACAAAAAATTTGAAAAAAAACTGGCGAATTTTCGGCGCGGGTTTTGCATGAGCCAAATCGAGGGCCCGTTATCCAACAATACCCCGACCCGCGAGCGAGGGTCCGATGCCGTTCCCTCGCTGGCGCTTCGGCCTGTTATGTCAGAGTGACGGGACCAGCGTTATCAGCTTTTGGCCAACAGGCCATGCACGACGTTGCCGTGGACATCCGTCAACCGGTAACGCCGTCCCTGATGGCGATACGTCAAGCGTTCGTGGTCGATTCCCAGCAGGTGTAAAATGGTGGCTTGCAAGTCGTGAATGTGGACACCTTCGTCCACGATGTTGTAGCTGAAATCGTCCGTCGCGCCCCAGGTCTTGCCGGCGCGAACTCCCCCACCGGCCATCCACAGCGAGAAACAACGCGGGTGATGATCGCGGCCAAAGTTGTCGGCGGTTAACTTGCCCTGGCAGTAATTTGTCCGGCCAAACTCGCCGCCCCAGATAACCAGAGTATCTTCCAGCATCCCGCGTTGTTTCAGATCCTTGATCAGGGCCGCCGACGCCTGATCGGTCTGCTGACACTCGCTGCGAATTCCGGCGGGCAAGTTGCCGTGGTGATCCCAGTCCTGGTGATACAGCTGAATGAATCGCACTCCGCGCTCGGCCAGCCGCCGTGCCATCAGACAATTGGCGGCAAAAGTACCGGGGTCACGTGCATCGGGACCGTACATCTCAAACACGTGCTCCGGCTCGTCGGACAAGTCGACGACATCGGGAATCGACGATTGCATGCGATACGCCAGTTCGTATTCGGCGATCCGGGCCTCAATTTGCGGGTCGTGATCGGTGTTGCCCTGCAACTCGTGTAACTGCGACAGGGCGTCGAGCATATTGCGGCGTGCGGAACGGTCCACGCCCGGCGGATTGTCCAGATACAACACAGGTTGATCGCCCGAGCGAAATCTCGTACCCGCAAATTCGGATGGCAGAAAGCCGCTGCCCCATAGCCGCGAATACAACGGCTGGCCGCCCTTGTTTTTGGTAATCAGCACGACAAACGCAGGCAGGTCGCTGTTCTCCGATCCCAGCCCGTAACTCAACCAGGAACCCATGCAGGGCCGGCCGGGAAACTGCGAACCGGTCTGCATAAACAGCACGCCGGGGCCGTGATTGATGGCTTCGGTGTACATCGAATTGACAATGCACAGGTCATCGGCAACTTCTGCGGTGAACGGCAACAATTCGCTAAACCATGCGCCTGACTCGCCGTGCTGCTGGAACTTGAACGGCGTACCGACCAGTGGCAGACTGGCTTGTTCGGCACTCATTCCCGTCAACCGCTGGCCTCGGCGCACTGATTCTGGCAATTGCTCGCCGTGCAATTCGTTCAGCATCGGCTTGTAATCCAGCAAATCCATCTGGCTCGGCGCGCCGCTTTGAAACAAAAAAATCACGCGTTTGGCGGTCGCTGGATGATGCAGCTGGCCGAGCGCACCGCCTGTGGGAACGTCTTGTTTCACGGAGTCGTCAGCCAGCAAGATGTCGGACAGGGCAAGCGAGCCGAAACCCAGACCGATTTGCGCCAGCAGTGTACGTCGCGACATACCTGCCGCGCTGGATTCGCCGGTACAGAGTTGTGGGTGGTTACGGAACATGCTTTGGATCTCGGGAGCCTTGTTCGGTGCCACTGCCGCACTGGTGCCACTGCTGGCTTGTCCAGCAGTGCATTTCAAACCTCACTGCTGGACAAGCCAGCAGTGGCACCATGCCTGCTATCTACCGAAAACAACCTCGTCAAAATTAAACAATGTATTGGCCACGCTGGCCAGCGCGGCAAGTTCCGCCGCGTTCAGCGACTGGTCAGCAACTCGCTCGCCAACCGACAGGTATTCCTGGGCCCGTTCCGGTGCCGTAGTGAAATACGCGAGTTGCTTCTCAAACAAGTTTATCAAGACTTCCAGTTCCTCGTCGGTGGCCAGCCGGCTGGTCAGCAGGCGAAACATGGTCTGCAGTCTTTCGTTCCCGTTCGCATCACCATGTTCGTGGATGAGGCGTTCGGCCAGCACCCGGGCTGCTTCGATCATTTGCGGATCGTTCAATAACACCAGCGATTGCAGCGGCGAGGAAGTGCGTTCGCGTTGAACGCGGCATACATCACGCCGCGCCGCATCGAACGTGGTCAGCACCGGAGCCGGGCCGGTGCGTTTCCAGTACGTATACAGGCTGCGTCGATACAGGCCTTCCCCGGAATCAGGTGTCACGGGTTTGAACGAGGCCGCGACCTGATATGGCTTGGCCGGCGGCCCACCGATTTTGTCGACCAGCAAGCCACTAACCGCCAACGCGTTGTCGCGAATCATCTCGGCCGGCAATCGGTTAGCCGGAAATCGGGCCAGCCAGTGGTTGTCGGGATCAAGGTTCAGCATTTGATCAGTTACCACACTGCCCTGCCGGTACGTAGCCGACATGACGATTTGTTTGATCAGCCGCTTCAGGTTCCAACCGTTTTCTGCAAAGTCGACCGCCAGCCAGTCGAGCAGCTGTGGATGCGTGGGCGTCGCACCCTGGCTCCCAAAGTCTTCCGGCGTACGGACGAGGCCTTCGCCAAAAAACAATTGCCAATACCGATTGACCGTAACGCGAGCCGTCAGCGGATGATCGTTGCGAGTCAGCCAGTTGGCCAGTTCCAGGCGGTCTCCGGATTGCAACGCGGGTTGCGTTCCGAGGACTTCGGGTGTGCCGGGTGCAACCAGCTGGCGCCGTTGATCGTAGGCACCGCGACGCAGCACATAGCTGGTTCGTCGATCGGGCATATCCCGCATGCCCATAATCTCGGTCAGGGAATTCTGTGACTCGAACAGCTCCTTGCGGGCAGCCTGCAATTCCGCATGGGCCTTTTGATGCGCCTCGGAAAAATTGGTGAGGTAAAGCGAAGCGATGTAAGGATAGTCGCCACCCTGCTCTCGCTGCATCAGCCTGGTTGTCAATTCGTCGACCGGTTCATCCCTTACCAAACTCTTGACTTCCAGCGGACACAGCGCCGCCTGATAAACTCGAAAGTCGCTGATCTCGCCATCCGCGAAGCCTCGATCGCGAAAGCGGGCTCCAATGGCAATGTGGTCGCCAGCGGCACCACCACCGGTGATGTTTTTGGTCAAACGATCGTGAATGATCGCAATCGGCTCGTCTTCGCCGTTGATAAAGATCCGCAGGCCGGCGGCCCGACCGCTGCCGTCATGGCTGACCGTGAGATGCATCCACTCATTGGTCGGCAAGGGTCTCTCAGTACGAATGATGGCGGCATTGTCGGGCAGAAAATGAACCAGTGAGAACTGCAAATGCCCGTCAACCAGTAACAGTTCGTAACCGCGGCTGCCGGCGTCGGTCCATGCGCGGGAGCGATGAAACACCACTGCCCTTTCCCTGTGCTCAGGAATCCGCATCCGCAGTGAAACCGTAAACGGCTGATCACGCGTGAAATTGCCCACGTCCAGCTTGATCTCATCGTCGCCGCTCAGTCGAACCGCGGGGCGGCCATCGGCAGTGGTGATGCGCTCGTTCCCAACGATCTCAACCGTCGCAAAATCAACTTCACGAATTAACGCCCTGGTCAACTGCGTTTTTTCCGCATCAACATGACCCTCGTTGAACCATTCAACAAATCCTTCATTCATTTCGCTGCGGGCTACTTCTTGCAGCGACGCTTCCAGCGTGGCGATCTTTTGCTCGGTCGCAGCAATCTGTTCCCGCTGACCCGGTTTGTACAGCACAAGAGTCGGCGTGGGGATCGACTGGGTAAAGAATGAATAAAGGCCTGCTTCGTTGATGTTGTTGAAATAGGCGAACAGCCGGTAGTACTCTTCCTGGCTGATCGGATCAAACTTGTGATCATGACAGCGGGCGCACTCCAGCGTCAGCCCCATAAACGCGGTGGCCATCGTGTGCGTGCGATCGGCGACGTATTCGACGCGAAACTCCTCGAGGATACTGCCGCCCTCGGCTTCCTGCGAATGCAAGCGATTGAAGGTCGTGGCCAGCTGTTGTTGCTGTGTGGCATCGGGCAACAGATCGCCGGCCAGCTGTTCGGTAATGAACTGGTCGTAAGGCATGTTGGCGTTGAACGCCTCGATGACCCAGTCCCGCCACGGCCAGACAAACCGGTCGCGATCTACCTGCATGCCGTAGGAATCCGAATACCGCGCGACATCCAGCCACTCGCTGGCCATCCGCTCGCCGTAATGTTTACGGACCAGCAACCGGTCGACCAGTTTTTCGTACGCGTCAGGCGACTCGTCGGCCAGGAAAGCGTCAATCTCTTCCAGCGTCGGTGGCAGACCGGTGATGTCGAAAGTCAAACGGCGGATCAGTTTTTCACGCGTGGCAGGTGGCGAAGGTGCCAGGCTATGTTCGCGCATTCGGGCGAGCACAAACCGGTCAATTTTGTTAACGGTCCAGCCGTTCGCGTCGCCCGGCGGTTCCGGTTTGGCGGGTGGTACGAATGCCCAATGGGGCTGCCAGACAGCGCCTTGTTCAATCCAGTTCCTGATTAGCTGCCGCTCAGCTTCGTTTAGTACGAGTTTCGATTCGGCCGGTGGCATCAATTCCGATTCGTCATCGGAGAAAATCCGCTCGACGATCGAATCGTTTACCTCGGCGATCCCTTCGGGCGTATCCAGACGAATGCCGGAGGTACGGGCTGCTTCGTCAGGACCGTGGCAAGCGTAGCAGCGATCCGACAGCAAAGGGCGGACTTGCGTGGCAAAGTCGACTTCCTGTGCCGAGGCAGCCGGAAGGCACGACACGATCAGCGAGCCAACGGCGAGGATGACGAGTGGACGAAACATTGGGATCAATCACGACGGAGAAAGGGTCCACTCCATGATAACCGACGAGTTAGCGTTGCGGCCTCGGTATCCGGGTGATGGCTGGCCCTTACCCGCCGGCGACCCCTTCCGGTTCGGAGGAGTTTAGGGGCGAGCCCGAGGGACAGGTATGATGCGACCTTCTCCCTGTTGGAGAAGGCCGGATGAGGGGTCGTGAAGTCTTGTTTGACCCGCACAATTTTTTTGACCCGCACAAAAAAGAGGGATCTCTGCAAAAACAAGAATATGGCCCTCACCCGCCGCTTCGCGGCGAGACCCGGCGCGCCGGGAGTCACCCTCCCTTCCAGGGCTCTTCGGGGAATTTAGTGGCAAATTCTCGTGACCCTCCCGCCGGGAGGGTCGCCAATCCCGACCTGACGGGATGGCGGGGAGGGCCACTCTCAT
>CAMYKF010000717.1 GCA_947258905.1 uncultured Pirellulaceae bacterium
ACAGCGGTGGCGGATTCCGTTAAACCGATCGCAATTCCAAACGACCAAAGGAGCACCCCCGGGTGCTCCTTTTTTTATTGCGGGCACAGCAATCTGACGTTAGTTGGGCGATTTGTTTTGGTTGTGTAACACATAGCCCGCAGCGCCAACGAGGGATCAACAGTTCCTAACCCTCGCTGGCGCTGCGGGTTATCGTCATTGCTGCGGCCGGATCGCCAGCGTGGCCATGAATCCGTCGATGTACTGCGATAACAACTTTGCCGGCTCACAGTCCCAGTGGTCTTCAAACAGGCCGATCAGCTGAAAACCGGCACGCAACTGCCCCCCGATCTGGTCATCCAGCGCATGTCCGAATTCCACCGGCTCGCCGGCATCGATCAGCGTTTGCAGTTGTTCCGGCGGCATCTGCTCCTGATCGGAATACGGGATCTTGTAACGCACCGTCAAGCGGCCCTGTTCCATTTCGTGGTAGTCGAAGATGTAGAAGAGCGGATTGACAAACCCCGCCATCAGTCGGCCACCGGGCTTGAGCACCCGAAAGCACTCGCGCCACACCGGATTCACATCGGGCACGAATCCGTTGGAACAGGGATGCACAATCAGGTCGAACTGGCCCTCGGCAAACGAGCCGAGGTCACGCATATCACCCTGTACGGTGCGGATGTCCAGCCCGTCGCGCTGGGCCACCATTGCATCCTGCTGCAATTGCGCGGGTGAATTGTCAAACACGGTGACCGCAGCGCCGGCGGCGGCCAAAATCGGACCTTGCTGTCCACCGCCACTGGCCAGACACAAAACGTTGGTTCCGGCAAGCTCACCGAACCAGTCTCCGGGGACGGCCCTGGTCGGCGTCAACACAATGGACCAGTCGCCATCCCGGGCGCGCTGGATCTCTTCAGGTGACACCGGAACGGTCCAGCGGTTCTTTGATTCCACCAACCCGTCCCAAGCCTGGCGATTGTAGTCTGCAGCGTCCAAGTCAGTGCCACTATTGCGAGTTCGATGGATTACCGGCGTCGGTCCTGAAACAACGCCACGCTGGTTGTAAAACCGTGCAAAAAGTTTTTGCCGCCGACCGGCCCCAACTCACCCGCGGCAAAAAAGCCGGCCACCGGGATCGGTCCGGCAACTTCCCGTAACAGTCCGGCGTCGTGATGCTCGACGGCAAACAAGCGTGTGCCACGACCATTGCAGGAATACATCAGCGCGGCGTGCTGGGATGCACCCTGATCGCCAACCGCCTCGCTCAGCAATTGCTTGAATTCCGCGTGGGCCGTTTCCTGATCCCGTACCTGAAACTGGATCGTCTGACCGGGTCGCACATAATCCGCGATGGCGATGACGCCCGACTCCTGGTCAATCTGTACGACGTTACGGATCAGAAAATCGCCCTGTCGCGGTCGGTCTATGTACTCGCTGATCACGCGTCCCACGTGCAGGCCACGGTTGACCAGTTGCTTGTCGCGTGTGGGCAGTGTCTCAAAGATCGCCTGTAGCTGCTTGAAAGCCGGCTGGCCGCCGAGTTCATGAATCTCGTTGCGTTCCGCTTTGGTAATGACCAGTGGCGATCCGATGGGGCGGCACCCCTGGGAAACGACACCGCGAATCTGAAAATTGCCACTGATTCTCGCCAGCACAGCACCCGTCTGGTGAATCTGCGAGCCCAGAATCAGACGCGCTTCGCCGGGTTGATCGGCGCCGCTGGCAATGCCGCCGAACACCGGCACGCCCTCGCGGTCTTCATTCACGCGATGCAGGAAAACGTCCATCGGGAAACTGTAGGGATCGGACATGGCAAACATGGCGGCCCCCTCCGGACACGGGCCAGCCAGTTCATCAGACCAGCCGGTGAACCCGGCGTCGCTGCCCGGCGTTTGGAATTCCAGATGACACGCAGCGATACTGGCACCGGGCAGGCTGGCAACCCACAGGGCCAGTGCCGGTTGCCATTCCAGTTCATACTGGTTGGCCACGATCGATTCGCCGCTGCAACCAATGACGTTTTCGGTGCCCAGCTGGTCCACCAGCCGGCTGGCCAATTGCTGAATGGAAAAGCCCTCGGCGCTGGAGGTGGCCAAGTAATCTGCCGAAAAGAACACGAAAGCGACATCGACCCTGGCGTCAAGTTCATCCAGCACCGCACCGCAGGCTTCATTCAGCGCTGTTTCCAAACGCGAATTCGTGGAAAATGCAGCTGCAAAACGCATGGGTTACAGGCTCGTTACAAACCGCTCCGTCAATCTCGCCGACAATAGACCGTCTCCCGGTCGATAATACACTTTGCCGGACAATGGCGAAACCAAACCACATCAGCGTCACCAGGTATTCAGGCAATGACCTTCAGGAAAACATGCTTGCCCAAACGCTGGAGCCTCCGGGTTGGCTGCCTCGTTGTGATGGGCCATCTGACGATGCCGGCCAGCGCCCAGCCGTCGGCCAGCGATGATCATCAACCGGATTTCGAATCGCATATCCGCCAGCTGCGGGACAAACTGCCTCATGACGGATTCACAATTCGTATCGAAAGTCCCTTTGTCGTCATCGGTGACGAAACACCGGAAATGCTGGAGCGACGCTGCCGGCAGACGATTCGCTGGGCAGTGCAGCGGCTGAAGCGGCGATATTTCGCTCATGATCCGGAACACATCATCGACATCTGGCTGTTCAAGGACGAGGAGAGTTATGAGAAGCACGTGCGGGAGCTTTTTGGAAGCGAACCAGGCACACCGTTTGGCTACTACTCCGCCCGCCATCGGGCACTGGTAATGAACATTAGCACCGGCGGCGGCACGCTGGTTCACGAACTGGTTCATCCGTTCATCGAGCGAAATTTTCCGGATTGCCCGTCCTGGTTCAACGAGGGACTGGCGTCGTTGTACGAACAATGCGGCGACGACGACGGGGACATCAAGGGCCGCACGAACTGGCGACTGGCGGGTTTGCAGCGGGCCATTGCCGCCGACAATCTGCCGAATTTTCAAACGTTGTGTGAAACGACCCGGCACGAGTTCTACCGGGAAGACCCGGGCACCAATTACGCCCAGGCCCGTTACCTGTGTTACTACCTGCAGCAATCCGGCAAGCTGCGTGAGTTCTATCATCAGTTCGTGGAGGACGTTGCAGACGACCCCGGCGGCTACACCACCCTGCAAACGGTGCTGGAAACCGACGACATGTCCGGATTCCAGGAGCAATGGCAACGGTACGTGATGCGGTTACGATTTCCCTGACGATTCAAGGGCTCGGGCAAGGGGTGCCCAAATTGGCTTGTCCAACCGTGTTGCAAGCCTGCACTCCCGAAGTGTTGCCACTCCGGCTACGTTCGCATCACGTGTTCTGGCACCCGGCAGGGCCGACAATTAGAGGGCATTTCAAAACCGGGTTTTAAAAGTTCGTAGTCCCGCCTTCAGGCGGAATTGTCGCGGTTCCGGCTAAAGACGGCTAAAGACGGTACTACAAACAGGGTTTTGAAGGGCTTCTAGTCATCACCGGAGTCGGTGTCCGAATCCTCGTCTGCCGAAGCGGATGGGTCAAAGTCGCCGGCGGTGATAATGATCAGCCGGTCCTTTTCGATAACCCGTCGCAAGGCGGTGTCTACCTGTTCCTTGGCCAGGGCACGAACCTTGTCCTCCCGATCGGCCACAAATTGCATAGTGCGACCCAGTTCCAGCTGTTGGCGCAACATGCCGGCCAGCCGGCTGTCGTCGGCCCGGTTGCCTTCACGCGATTCCAGCCAGCTCGCCTGGGCCCGCTGCAACTCGTCGCCCGTCACGCCACTGTCGATCAGCCGCTGAATTTCCTCGTCGATCGTGTCGACCACCTTTTCTGTGTTCTCCGGGTTGGAAATGGCAAACATCAGGAACATGCCGCGGTCATCCTGACTGTCGGCATTGAACTGCGACATCACGGTGTAGGACAAACCTTCCTTTTTCCGCACTCTGTCTGCCAGCCGCGATGACAATCCGCCGCTACCCAGAATGTAGTTGGCTATCAGCATCGCTTCGTAATCGGGGTCGTCGTCGCGCATCGTGTTGGACAGCCCGGCGATGTAGACCGCGTTCTTCTTGTCAGGCGTGTTGATGTCGATCCGCTCACCGGTCACGTCGGGCTGGCCTGACGTGGCAATGCGCGTGTAGGGACGCTCGGAGGTCCAGTCGGTAAACATCGATTCCAGGCGGTCCCCGACCTGTTCCACATCAAAGTCTCCAACCACCGCGACTTCGCCATGCTGACCGCCAATGAACTGCTCGTACAACTCGCGTACATCGTCCAGTTTGAGGGCTTCCATCCGCTGGATGTTTTCTTCGATCGTGGGTGAATACCGCACGTCGTCGGCCGGGTAAGGCGACATCATGCGCATGAATTTTGTGATCGCCAGCATTTGCGGTTCAGGCAGGCTGGCACGCAACTGCGTCAGACGTGATTTCCGTTCGATTTCGAATTTATCCTCGGGCAATACCGGCTGTTTCAGGACCTGCTCCATGACGTCCAGGGCATCCATGAGAAACTCGCGTCGCGTGCGCACGTTAACTGACAGGGATCCCAATCCGGATGAAACGCTCATGTTGATGCGCTTTTCATCCAGGTAGTCCTTGAGTTCCTCGTGGGTCATCTCGGCAGTGCCCTTGGTCATTAAGTCGCCCAGCAGTTCAGTGGCAGTAACACGTCCATTGAGCGATTCCTCGTCGCCGAAATGCAGTTGCAGGGACAGCACTACACGATCGCCCCGAGTCTCCTTGGGCAACATTGCGTAACGAATACCACTTTGGAATTCACCGCGAATGGTCCGCTCATCGATAATCGCGGGAGTTGGCTCAAAGGACTCGCCGGCGGCGATTTTCTCGCGCCCCTGGTAGTTGCCGACCATGGTGTCGATCGCGGCAGCGTTGGGTACGCGCACCCGCTGGACGTCCTCGCTGGGGATGAACATCCCCACGGTGCGGTTACTTTGCTGGAGGTATTTGGTCGCCACTTCGCGCACTTTTTCGGGAGTCACCTGCTCCAGCCGATCGCGGTGCAGGAAAAACAGCCGCCAGTCGCCGTAGGCGTACCATTCACTGAGTTCCAGAGCCAGCCGCGAACTGTCGGCCAGCAAGTCTTCGCGTCGTTTCAGCAGTTGTTCGACAGCTCGTTTGACTTCCGTTTCATCAATCGTCGCCAGTGAACCGTCTTCCAGAGAATTAATCAGGACATCGCGGGCTTCCTCGGCCGTATGTCCCTCGCCAACCTGGCCCAGGGCCATCAGGGCACCGGGATCGTGAGTGGGCTGCGCGCCGGCAAACACCGAGGTCATGATTCCGGGCTCGACCAGCGCCTTGTACAAGCGGCCGCTGGGTTCTCGCGACAGAATGCTTCCCAAAACCTGAATCGCGGCGAAGTCGGGATGCGAGGCCGCCGGCACGTGATACAACACGCCCACCGCGGGCACTTCACCGACACGTCGCAGGATGACGATGCGTTCGCCATCTTGCGGAGGTTCCTCGGTCCATGTGCTGTCGCGTTTGGTTTTGGGGCGGGGCAGGGCACCAAAATATTCCTGCACCCAATCCAGAGCCTTTTCCTGATCGAATTTTCCCGCGATCACCAGCATCACGTTGTCGGGCTGGTAGAAGCGTTCGTAAAAACCGCGCAGGTTGTTGATGGGCACACGCTCGATGTCGCTGCGATTGCCGATCGTCGACTTGCCATAATTGTGCCATTCAAAGGCCGTGGACATCATGCGCTGGCGAAGCACGGATATCGGCGAATTCTCACCACGCTCAAATTCATTGCGGACCACGGTCATTTCCGATGCCAGGTCCTCAGCCAGAATCGTGCTGTTGACCAGCCGGTCGGCTTCCATGCGAATCGCGAATTCCAGATTGTCATCGCTGGCGGGCAGCGTTTCGTAATAGTTCGTGCGGTCGACCCAGGTCGTCCCGTTCATGTTGATCACGCCGCGGTCCTTGAGCAATTTGGGGATGTCGCGGTGCGTGGGCGTGCCCTTGAACAGCATGTGTTCCAGCAGGTGCGCCATCCCGGTCTCGCCATATCCCTCGTGACGCGAGCCGACGCCGATCGTCATGTTGATGGTAAAGGTCGGTTTGGAATCGTCGGGAAACAGCAGCAATTGCAGACCGTTTTCCAGCTGGTATTCGGTAATGCCCTCGACTTCGGTGACCTCGGCGGCCTGCTGTGCCACGCAAGGCAGTGTGATAACGCCAGCCAGCAGGCAAGCAATGGCAATCGTTCGGTATTTGGACGGCAATTTCATATCGATTCCCCGGTGGACCGTTGAGACAGGGTGACCCCCTTGATGTTGTCCGCCAATTTTATCAACTTGCCTTCGCCAGCCACAGGTGGCGGCAATGTACCTCCCGGGGAGATGTTGGGCAAATGACGCAACGCCACGAGATTCTTCGCGAAGTGATTCTGCAACGCTGCACGGAAAAGGTACTGGCGGATCCCGCGAATCCGGTCAGCTACAGCGACCAGCAGCTGGCCAAGGGGGATCGTGTGGTCAAACAGGCGATTCGAGATTGCGGCTGGGCCCCGTTTCATTACGACCGCAAGCAGGATGGTCTGGCCGAGCCGTGGCGGGTGTACTGGATCGACTGTGCCAGTTGCCGTCGGATGGCTACGTCGGTTCCCGAACTTGTTCCCAACCTCAGGCCGGGCGCCAAGCTACCCTCGCTGCTGGCCGGTTGCGGCAGTCTGACGTTGTTCACGTGGCTACCGCAAGCGTCGGCCGAGCGCGCAGACCCGGCCAAACTGGAACGCATTAATCGCGAGCATCTGGCGGCTACCGCCGCGGCGGTCCAGAATTTTCTGTTATTGCTGACGGCGCATGGGTTGCCGAATTACTGGTCCAGCGGCACGTTGATCGCAGACTACTTGTCTGAACGGCTGGGCATTTCGCCGGGGGAACAACTGGCTGCCGCCGTATTTGTGCACTATCCAGGCGGCGAGGGCGAGGTCGAAGTCGTTGGTGGCAAGCAACGCGACAATCGCTCGGCAGTATGTGCGTGGCTACGCGAAATCGAGTGGCATTAAAAAAAGCCCGCAGTACCAGGGAGCCATTCTCTTGCTGGCGCTGCGGGCTGTTGTATGGGCTGTCGCGCTAGAGCTAGAAGCCTTCGCGGGTCAGTTCGCACTGGCCCTTGAATTCTGAATCCTCGTTGAACAGCAAGCCGATCGAGGTGTTGTCACGCATATTCAGGGTGACCGTGACACGCACTTTGCGATCTTTCCTTGTGATATTTTTGGGACTGACGTCGACGTCAAAGTCGCGGATGCCGACGGTCGACAGCACGAACCGGCAGGCTTCCTCCACCTCGGATACTTTGGCACCTGGAACGATACCGACGCGGGCACCCTCATAGGCGGCTGCTTCGGTGGCGTGCCGCATCATGTTGGCCCGGGCAAATTCGTAGCAGCCGAACAGCAGCAGGAACAACACCGGCAGGCACATTGCCATTTCTACTACCGCAGCACCGCGACGAACAGCTGATTTTCTCTGGGTCAATTTCATTTTGCTGAACCGTGTTAGGACGTGTGGAACGACTAGTCGATCAGGACGACCGGGATTTGCAGAGCAACTTCGCGAAAAACGTCAATGAGTTCTTCGTTCGTTTCCGCGTGCAAAAACAGACCGTTCCCCTCCTCGGCTACCTGTTCCATTAGTGTCTGGTTGGCACCCTCACTGAAGGTAATCGTATGCACAATCACATTTTCCTTGACCGCATCGGGGACAATACTTAGCGGACTGACACCCGTGTTGTGGTTGCCGTCGGTCATGACAATGAGTTCCTTGAAGGCGAAAGGCCGGCTAAGCACGTCCTTTTTGATCGAATCCAGTCCGGCCTGCATACCGCGGCCAATAGCCGTATAGCCACCGGGCGATTCATCTTCAAAGGCGTCACTAATCAGAATCAGGTTGGGCGTCATCGCTTGCACGCGGCGGGCATTGTGGTTGTAGACCGACAGCGAAACGACTTCTTCGCCCGGCATGTTCTGCAGTTCTACGAGGAATACGTTCAAGGCGTTTTGCAGGGCCTCAAATCGTCCAAAGTTGCCCATTGATCCCGACACATCCAGCACCAGCGCGATGTCGCGATCGAGACGACTGGCGGTGGCGAACTGGACTGGTTCGAACTCGGTGACACCCAGCAGAGGTCCAAAGAACAGTGGAACCGGGCCCGATGGCGACCCTTCCACGCGGCGCCCACGCACCTGAATCGATGTGAAAGGTTGGAGGCCCTCGTTGAACTGAAACGAGCCGTCGGGCAGGATGGTGTGGTTTCCGAGCACAATGTCTGCGCGGGCCAGTTCCAGCGGCTTGTTGGCGACCCGGTTCTCGGCGGCGATGTCGATGGCGGCCTGAATGGCGGCATCGGTGTCCTGCAAGCGGCCGAGGGCTTCGCTGGCGGCGCGGGCAGCGGCATCGGTTGCCGTCCTCAGTTCCGCCCGCGTAGCGTGCATGTAAGCGATATCAATGGCGAAGGCAGCCGCCACGAAAAGAATGACCAGCAAAACGGCCACCAGCACCATCATGGCACCTTGACGTTGGCTGGCCACGCGACGGGGCGTGCGGCCTGTGGAATGAGTTGTTTTCGGCTGGGTCATGGTGTTGATTCCTGAATGGTGTCCATGTGAACAGGGGGATTACCGCCGCAGTTACTCCTTGACCATCACGGCACGTCCGGAGACTTCTCGACCCAGAAACGGGCCA
>CAMYKF010000718.1 GCA_947258905.1 uncultured Pirellulaceae bacterium
GTGCGTTGATTGGATGGAGAGTCCGGATTCTAATCGTGAAACGATCCTGCCGCCAGTTACCGCTTCCTGTCCATCAGTGCAGCTGGGACGAAATGACCCTGGCTCGGTAGATCACATCTCCGGGCTGAGATCCAGCCCCATCCTATTGACCGCAGCTGTCGGCACCACCGTTAAAGAAGATCTCGCCGGTGTTGCCGCCGAGGTTTGTGCAGCTGAAAGGAACGGCCACGTTACCGGATCCGCTCAGCACACTGTTGCTGAGGTTGACGACGTCTACGCCGATGTTGGTAAAGGTCACATTGTTAAGATTGAATCCCCCCAGCACTCCGGAGCCAAAGTTGCCGCTGCCGATTCGTGCACCATCGGCACCTATATTGTCCATCGTACCGCCGTTGATGTTGAAGATTCCAGGATTGTCAAAGGCGACGCCGCTGATGACCCCATCTTGACCGATGTTGCTGAGAGCAATATTCGCGAACGTAGCAGTCACTCCGGAATTCTCAATACTGATACCCACCCCATCGGCGTTGTCGACCGTAGTGGTTCCGACCACATCGAAGTTACCTGCAACGACGTTTAACAGGTCGACGCCGTCATCGCCGCCAAATCCGATCTGGGTGTTGGTGTTGTTGGTCGAAGTCAAACTTTGCCAGGTCATATTTACCTGATTGGCATTAATGATGGCCACTGCCGCTCCGCCATCAGCATTGACGCTGCTGCTGCCAGTCACGTTGATGCTGTTGTTACCTCCGGCCAGGAAGCCGGTTGTGCCGTCACCTGTTCCGGCGGAATCGGTGGTGATGTTGACATTGTCAAAGTTCACGGTGCCCATATTGCCAAACACATCGACGCCACCATTGAGTCCAATCTGATCGACGATGGTCATGTCGTTGAACGTCCACGTTCCGTCACCATCGGTAGCAAATAGTGATGAAAATCCGGCGCGGGTAACGGTGGTGGGTGTGGTCACCGTGATATCGCCATCCGCGTCAAAAACGTACATGGCTCCGTTGGGATTGTCAGTGGACGTCAGCGAATTGGCGCCGTTGGAATTAAAGTTGACTTGCGAACCCGCCGCCGTCGTTTCGATGCTCCAGATATTGTCGTTGTTGTTGACGATGCTGCCGTTATAGTTGATCGTACCGCCCGCATCGAGGTTCTGAACGTTGAGCCCGACACCGGTCGGATTCGTGATGGTCGTGGTATCGGCAAACGTAAACGTACCTGCGCTACCGCCCAGGATATCGATACCAGCATCGCCACCGTTGAGCGTCGTGACGCCAGCCATGCTGTTGAAGTTGTACGTGCCGTCGGCATTATTGAACTGTAAACCGGTGCCGTTGGTCGCTGTGATGTCGACGCCAAAGTTGACGGCGCCGGTATTGTGATTGTTGACATTGATGGCTGCAAGATTGTTTGCCTGGGTGATCGAGCCGCCGCTGTACGTCACCGCTGCACTGCTGTCCTCGATATTCAGGCCGATGCCGGTGGGACTCGTGATATCCGTATTGGCAAAGGTGAAAGTCCCGGCACTGTCTCCGAGAATATCGATGCCGGCATCGCCACCGGCCAGAGTGGTCGCTCCGGACATGGTATTGAAGTTGTAAATTCCATCGGCATTGGTGAATTGCAACCCCGTTCCATTGGTTGCCGTGATGTCGATGCCAAAGTTGAGCGTTGCCGTGATATGGTTCGTGACGTTGATTGCCGCTGCATCGCTGTTTTGCGTAATCGAGCCTCCGCTGTACTTCACACTGGCACTGCTGTCTTCAATATTCAGCGCAATGCCGCTTGGGCTGACGATGGTGGTGTCGGCAAACGTGAATGATCCGTCGCTGTCGCCGACGATATCGATCCCGGCATCGCCTCCGTTAAGCGAAACAGGCCCGTTGAAGTCGTATTGTCCGTCGGCGTCATCAAATTGCAGACCGGTACCGTTGGTCGCGACGATGGAAACATTTGAGTCGGCATCAACCACGCCGGTGTGGCCGCCATCAACCCGCAACGCCGAACCAATTGCGCCTTGCGTAATCGTGTTGTTGCCGCTGAACGAAACATCAGCCGTGCCGTCAGAGAGGTGAATGCCATCGACAGTCGGGTCGGTAATTGACACATTGGCAAGCAAGAATTGACCGCTACTGTTGAAGATATCAATCCCTGTCTCGCCGTTTTCGATTTGCAGCCGATCAAGACCGATGGTCCCGCCGGCATTGCTGAGAGCCACGGCTGCACTGCCCGAGTTCAGGATTCGAAAATTGGAAATCTGATCGATGCTGCCGCCGGCGATCGCATTGCCCAGTGAATTTTGTATTACCGGTCTAGCTCCCGCCAATCCATTGACCTGCGGAACCGGGATCAGACCCAATTGGTCCGTCTGAACCATGTGCACGAGATTGTCGCCCTCGCCCAGAAATCGCTGTCCGCCGCTGAGCGAGATACCCTGTCCGTCAAACACCGTTCCCGAGTGCACGTAAACGATGTCCGCACCGGAATTGCTGGCGTCGCCGAGTATTCCGTAAGGATCTTCAAACGTACCGGAACCGCCCGCGCCGCTGTCGTTTACGTGCGTGAACGCGATCGCGTTGCCTTGATCGGTCAGAATTTGTTGGGTCGAGATGTCCATGGTCTGGACCTGATTGACCACGACCTGGCTGTTGCGCTCGACCGGCTGGGTCATTTTGCTGCACATGCAGCACCCGGGTTTGGGTCGTCCGCAGCCAAAGAAAAGCGTCAGGCCGCCGAATACGTTGGTGCCGAACAAATTATCATCGGATACCGTCAGGTTGGCGGAGAGTTTGGGCAACAGGAATCCACGCAGTCCGCCTTTGATGCCGTCGGTGTCTTCACCAATCCTGCCTTCAAAGTGGTAGTAGCCCACATAGGCATCGATGGGCATGGGAGCCAGAGTTTTGGCCACCTCGACGTCGACGCCCTTCATGGCTACTTCATCCAGCCGCACCGATGCTCCGCCAGTCACCAGGTTGTTACCCATGAACCGGACCTGATCAGGATTGCTGATCATGCCGGTTGTCAGCTCGTTTTGAACTCTGGGGCCCACCGGCAAGTAGACATTACTGCGCACGGTCCAGTCGCCATGAAAGATTTCCAGACTTCCTGAAGTCTGCTGAAACGTATTGTTCCAGGGTGTCAGACTGGCATCGTAGAAGAACCCGCCACCAATCACCGTTCGCCGATCGAGCCAAAATCGGCGTACAACGCCGAAGTTGCCGCCCGGCATGGCATCGTTGGTGATCAATACCTGTGCGCTGGCCATCCATAGTCCGTTGTGCAGATACCGGTAGCCGGAGCCGCCAACCGCCGTGAATGCATCCTCATCGCCAATTTGCTGACCCGCGCTGTGACGCACCCAGCCAAATGTGTTTTCCGTCTGGAACAGGTATCCATTTTGTGACCGCCAGGGAGCTTGCTGAGCGTTGACTACCGGCATAAGCCCGCAGACAAACAACACAAAAGTCACAATTACGATGTGTTTGCGAAAGGACTTTGGCAAGCCGGATACAAGCGACCGGGAATCGTGGCGGGTCATAATGGATCCTTGAACGGATAGCACAGTGATGGCGGGGAGGACCATGCATCGTCAGGATCGGCATAACCGACAAAGTTGCTTTAATCGATTCCATCCGAAAACTCGACCGCAAGCGTTATTCCCGCACCTGGGGGGTCCGCGGCGAGATCAAAACCGCCAATGGCGGCGGTCTACACAAAGTGGACGCTGTGCGCTTTGATCAGGCATTCCACTTCCGAGCCCATTTCAACTTCCAGCTCCCTGGTGGCCTGTTCGGTTAACGCGGCCCACATGATCTGGCCAACATCGATGGCCAGCAGCACTGAATGTCCAACAGGAACCATGCGACGAATGGTGCCGTGAATGGCATTGCGGGCGCTCGTACCACCGACCGCCTGGCGGCTAACCAGCACATCGGCCGGAGAGAACTGGATGAACTGGTTGCCTTCATCCGCCGGGCTGGATTGCGGGCTGACCATCAATCGGCGTTGACCGATCCAGGCATAAACGGTGTCCGCTTCCTGCGTGACTTTGTCAATCCGCAACAGGTTTAGCCGGGCCTCGACGGCGGCCGGCCCCAGTGCTTCGTCGCGCAGGAATACATCCTGCACGTCACCCTTTGCAATCAAACGTCCACGCTCGATCAGCAACACATGGCGGGCAATGCGACGAACTTCGGCATGCGAATGCGTTACATACAGCACGGGAATTTTCCATTCCTCAATGACTCGATCAAGATAGCCGAGCACCCGCAACTTGAGGGATTCGTCCAGTGAACTAACGGGCTCGTCCATCAGCAGCAGCTGCGGACCGCTGGCCAGCGCACGGCCGAGGGCGACACGTTGTTGTTCGCCTCCAGATAAGGTATCGGGCATGCGTGTCAGCAACGGCTCGATTTCCAGAACGCTGGCGACGCGGTCCAGGTCGACAGAAAACTGCGGCCGTTTGCGGTGCCGTTGGCCAAATTCCAGGTTGCCAAGCACCGTCTTGTGTGGAAACAACAGCGGATCCTGGAATACAAAGCCGACGCCTCGCTGTTCCGGAGGCAGACAGATTCCCTGCACGGAATCAAACAACACACGATCACCCAGCACGATTTTGCCTGAATCCGGCAGTAGCACGCCGGCAATCATCGACAGTATCGACGTCTTGCCGCTCCCGGACGGGCCAAAAATCACGGTGCAATCGTGATCGGTGGTGAACTCGAGATCGAGTTCAAACCCGCTGTCGAAATGGTGGCGGCAATGAAACTGCATCTGACTATTCCATCCACTAATCTGATCGGGAACGGGAGGCGCGACGTTCAATCCATCCCCCGGCGATCAACGCCAGACACGATAACAATATGGCGACCAGCACCAGAGGCCAGGCATATCGCGCTCCGTCCGCCGAATTGACGTGCGAGTAAATCGCCAAAGGAATCGTACGTGTCTCGCCGGCGATATTGCCGGCCACCATAATTGTGGCACCGAATTCTCCCAGGCTGCGCGCGAATGCCAACAACCAACCCGCCAGAACACCGTGTCGGGCCAGTGGCAATGATACTCCCAGGAACGTTGACCATTTACTTGCCCCCAGCGTCCGTGCGGCGGATTCCAGCCGTCGATCGGATTGCTGGAACGCCACCTGAATCGCACGAACGGCCAATGGGAAACTGACGATCGCCGCAGCCAGAACGGCTGCGTACCAGGTAAGCACAATCGAGACGCCGAACAATCCATTCAACAGCGAGCCGATTGGCCCTAGCGGTGAAAACAGCACGAGCAACAAAAATCCCGTTACGACCGGCGGCAAAACCAGCGGCAAATTGACGACTGTCTCGACCAGCCAACGGAGCGGGTGATGCGTTCGCGCCAGCCACCATGCGACCGCAATCGCAACCGGCAGACTGAGCGTGGCGGCCAGTACGGCCACTTGCAGACTCAGCCAAATCGCTTGCCAGTCATGAATACTCACCCGCACACCTCAATCTGTGCCCCTGAACAACGGCTCGAATCCGTGACGTTCAAACACGTCAGCAACACTATCAGATAACAGAAACTCGAGAAGCAAACGGTTGCCTGTCCTGCTGGACGGATGCCCGACATCAACGAGTCGATAGCGGATTTCCGGCTGCTCCGACTCGGGAATCTGCAACTCGACTCGCACGCGTCCGCCGGCTGCCGCGTCCGTGGCATAGACGATGGCCGCCTCGGCCGCTCCCAATTCGACAAGGGCCAGTGCTCCTCGCACGTCAGCTGTGGTAACGAGGCTATCGGCGATTTCTTCCCAAACGCCGGCGTTCTGCAAAGCCTGTTTGGCGTACATTCCGGCAGGCACGCCTTCCGTATCGGCAACCGCAATTTTGCCGAAGCCGGCCGCAGGCAGATCCCGCAATGACTTCAACTCGCCACGGGTCAGTGGCGACCGCCTGTGATCCTCATGCACGACCACAACCAGTCGGTTGGACAGAAAATCACGACTGCCGCAATCGATTCCGCGATTACGCAACTGCACTCCGACCTTGTCGGCCCACTCGCCATTAGCCGACAGGAACAAGTCAACTTCGATTCCTTGCAAGATCATGGCCGCCAGCGAAGACGAGGAACCGTAACTGGTTTTGACTTTCACACCGCGTACTTTTTCAAATTCCGTCAACACTTCCGTCATGGCATCGATGGTGCTGGCCGCTGCAAACACAGTCAAAGGCCTTTCGCGATCCGCGACGGAGCAGCCGGCAGCCGCGACTGCCAGAATGCCGAGGCACACCAGCATTGACATGCGGGATCGTTGCGTGAAAGGCAGACGGGAGAACTGCATCAAAACCCTGAAAAGTCCGCAGGAGTGAGATACCAGTTGCGAATTTTGGAAACCGTATCCTTGTATTCCGGCAAATCCTTCATGGCGGCCCAGCGTGGCGATTCCAGAAATGCCTGCCAGTGCTGCTTGTGAGCGTCCTCGTTTTCGGCGCTCAGCATGTATACCAGATTGGGCACCGTCGGCCCGATCAGGGTTTCGCCGAAAAACACCGGTGCCATCCCGACATCCCGCATCAGTTGCGTTTCGCCCTCGTCGAACATCTTGACCTTGCGACGCGCGTGATCCGCCGTGTGACTTTCGTACAAACGCAACTCGAAAATCCGATCCGTTTTGTTGATCGAATAATCCGCCAGTTCCATCACCGGGATGCTGGAGAATGCCCGCATGAATCGACTTTCGATACGCGTGAAGACGGGGTCTTCCAGCGGCCGATCGGAAAACGCGGCTTGGGCAGCGGCGAATTCGGGATCTTGTTGCAGCTTGTCTCGCAGCGAGGTGAACTGATCGACATCGCGAAAAGGAATCACCATGTACACCGAATGATCGTTCTCGTCCTTTAGATTAGAGAACACTCCAACTCGCGTTATCCCGATCCGTTCCAGCGCGGGCAGGCAGGCCGACCGCAGATAGTCGTGCATCTCCGCCTGCTTTTCATAGTCAAAAATATGGTAGATGCGCAACTCGTAATATTCGCGTTGCGGGGAAGCGTCCTGCGCGTTTACGCAGGAAACAACCACCAGTAACGCCAGCCAGAAATGTATGACGAGCACCAGCTTGTTCATGCGAGGTCCCTCAAGTCTGTCGGAGAATTGGGTCGACAACCCCGCCGTACCATGGGCGTGCCAGGTCGGAGTCCCGTTTCCCTGTGATTTGCCAAAGACACCAGTTTAGTCGTTGGAATACGGCGGCGACACAATGCCGCCAAAATTCGCGCTGAAGAATTCGCAAGCCGCACGGTCAACATCATTGGCCGCGTCTGCAGGCAAAAAGACGGCAGATCAGGCAAACGAGGCAGTGGAATTCGCCGTCTTCCCGGACGATGACTTGCTGACAAACAAGGGCCAGCCAAATGCCAGACAAATGCCGATCCCGATCAGCATCACGACATAGGCTGAAGCAGGAAACTCCCTTTCCAGCACCGCTTCGGATGGAAGGTCTGGATTGTAAAAAACCTTCACATGCTGATTGCGCTGGTATTTGTCGGTCGTCGAGTGGGCAAAAAAAGACATGCCAGCGAAACAGACATTGCGGGACGAGTATTTTTTGCTTCCAACCCGGTATTCATATTCGACCACTGAGCGGTAAGTCCGCCCCGAACGTCTCATCTCCGACTGGACGACCTGGCCAGACGTTGCGGGCCAGTTGCCGCATTGAGTCGTCTTGTAGAATCCGTAGACCTGCAGCCCGAACAGGGCCACACCGCAAAGCAGTCCAAAAAGCCACTTGAGTTGGTTTGGCATGGGTCTGTTGTGTCCGAAAGCCTGCAGAATCTGTGCTTCAAACGCTAGAATTCCCTTCGTCGCTGGCCAGCCAATTGAAAGTCATTCGGGCCCGCCGGTTATTCCTCGATGGTGTTTATAAGGATTATTCCAGCCATGAAGTCACCGATCTCCGTTATTGGCATTCCATACGACGAACAATCTTCATTCCTTGCCGGCAGCGCCGGAGGACCAGCCGCCATCCGCCATGCTCTTCACAGCTCAGCTTCCAATACGTTTTGCGAGTCCGGATTCGACGTGGGCAATCACGACCGGATTATCGACGCCGGCGACGTCGAACCGGAATCGGGCCAGGGGGCGCGCGAAAAGATCGAGTCGGCCGTTGCAGAACTGGTCCAGTCAGGACACTGCGTGTTGTCGCTTGGCGGCGACCATTCGATTACCTGGCCGATCCTGCGCGGGTTTTCACAGCGCTACCCGCGTATCAACGTATTACATCTGGACGCGCACCCCGATTTGTACGACGAACTCGATGGCAATCGGTTTTCTCATGCCACGCCCATGGCCCGGGCTCTGGAAGATGGGTTGATCGGGCGACTGGTACAAGTTGGCATTCGCACGATGAACGGGCATCAACAGCAACAGGCCGACCGGTTCGACGTCGAAGTGATTCCCATGAATCAGTGGCAACGCGACATGCAATTTCATTTCGATGGCCCGGTTTATCTGACACTCGATCTGGATGTGCTGGATCCCGCCTGTGCGCCCGGCATCAGCCATTACGAACCCGGTGGCATGTCGACTCGAGATGTCATCTCCATCATTCAGGGCCTCGATTGCGAGCTGGTCGGGGCCGATATCGTGGAGCTCAACCCGTCCCGCGACGTCAACGACATGACGGCCATGGTCGCGGCCAAACTGATGAAGGAGATTCTGGCCAAGCTT
>CAMYKF010000719.1 GCA_947258905.1 uncultured Pirellulaceae bacterium
CTTGCCACTAAATTCCGCGAAGAGCCCCCAGAGGGAGGGTGGCTTAGACTGGGTCGACTTTTGTCTTCATGGAACACCAATTGTCGTTTGCGGCACTAGACGCGGGTCTGTCAGCGAGGCTCGACCTGGCCAAGGCGCTCCGACTTCGGCGCAACCAGCTGATAATCAGCTCATACTTGCGACACACAGCCTGATTCCGGTCCGCGAACCAGCATGCTGGCCGTAACGAATGCAACGGTCAGTCGGCTCGTTCACGGCAAGCTGTAGGCATTAGGGAAAATTTAACCCGATTTTTCGCCGAATCAGTCAATTGCCGGCGGATGAATGTCGATGGTTGAACGACACGAATTTATTCTCATCCGTTTCCCCGGAGGCCGTCATGCAGACGATTTCAACCAGCTGGGACGACATCTCGTGTAATCGCACGATCGAGATGGACGTTACCTGCAAAATCACCGACAACGACATCTCGATCGTATCCATCACTCCCACCCGCGTTATCACCCGCTGTGATCGCGGACAGGCTGATCGCATCATTGTCGTGCATACGCCAACCGGACGGCAGCACTTGCTGACCAGGATCGATATGGATTCGCTGCGCAGCTCGATCGCCGGCCGCAAGCTGGCGACTACGGCTACCCGTTAATTCCAGATCGCGATCGTGCATTGATTTTGATGATGCCGAGTTCCGGGGGACAGTTCCAGCGAATGGGATCGTCCCCCGATATGCCTTTGGAAACGTGCATCAATGTGCGACCGACCTTGAACGTTCCCGAAGCGAATCGAATTCCATAACGGCTGGGTGCGACCAACGGGCCAATTAGCGGCAAACGAATTTGCCCTCCGTGACAGTGACCGGCCAGCATCAGACTGGCATCCAAATTCTCTGCCCAAAAAATCTGGTCAGGCGAATGGGCAATCACCAGACCGGTGCCGGGCGGTGGCTCGCTCAACTGATCGGCGCCGAAATACCAGGGCAATTCGTTGCCTGACAGATACAATTGCGTTTGCCGAATATCCACCTGCAACCACGAGCCTGCGGCGCGGACGAAACCTTCGGCTTCGATCGCCCCGCGCAATCGCGACTCATCCTTGATCCGCAAATCGTGATTGCCGAGCACGTAGTACTTGCCAAATCGGGCCTGCAACCGCCCCAGCGTTACTGGAAACCAGTCCAGGCATTTTTCCGCATCGATAATATCTCCGGTCAGGCAGATCATGTCGGGACTGCACTCGTTGCAGTACTGGACAACTCGCTCGAAGTACTCGCGACTGATCTTGCCCGTGAAATGCAGGTCGGACAGATGGGCAATCACCAGGCCATCCAGTTCCGCCGGCCAGCGTTCCAGTTCCAGGACCCGATGCTCGACGGAAAGCTTCAGGGACTGGTTGCCCGGGACCATTCCCAGCAAACGGGCCTGCAAACCGGCATAGCCCGGTTCGGTCAGCCCTTCACCGAGATTGACCAGCTGGCGGCGCTCGGCAACGACTTCCTCGGGACTACTGGTGGTCCAGCGCAAAAACAGCCATCGGACCAGCACAATCAACATGGCAGCCATACAAAACCAGGACCAGGCCGCGACCAGATTACCGACTGGGGGATTCACAAACATCCACCCCATGGCGTTGGCGATCAGGATGATCGTCAGTGCGGTCAATACCGCGTATATCAGCTTTTCGAATAGCTTGCGTGCCCAACGCGGCCAGCGCGTCGCATGGATTTGGTTAAAGACTGCGAGCCAGACGGCCAGATTCCCGCCCACAGCGATAACCAGTTTGCCCCAACTCCAAAGCGAAATCACCGCACCATCCGCAACGAAAAGAAATGGTCAGACAAGTATCGTGTTGAGAATATCAGACACGCAAAAAAGGCACAGGCACGTAGCGTACTTTTTGGCCGTTACGCTTGTTGCGGTATGCCGTCATCGGAAATCAGTCGCTCAATGGTCTCCAGCAACTGCTCCAGCTTGAACGGCTTGTAGAGAATGGCATAAGGTTTCAGTCCCGCCTGCCGCGCCTTGACAATCGAATGGCCCGGATCGTAGCCGAATCCGGTCATCAAGGCCAATGGTGGATCTTCCGTCGTTTCCTTTAGCTTCATCAGCATCTGGTAACCCGTCAGATCGGGCAAGCGGATATCTGCAATGATGGCGTCATAGGCAGTTTCCGGATCGCTATTCCGCACCATCAACATGGCTTCGTTACCTTCGTGTGCGGTTTCCACGATGCAGCCATAGGGCTCGAGCAGCAGATGGGCGCTGTTCCGCACTTCGTCTTCACAGTCCACTACCAGAACGCGGCAGTTTCGCAACAACGGACGCTGATGCTGTTGCACCGACTCGGGTACCGATTCCCCGTAAGTCATCTCCTCGCGGGCGTTGTGAATCACCTGCTTGATCTCACGCGAATTCTTCAGAATCCGCCGCAAACGGCGAGACACGTTGGCATCCTGCCCGATATAGTTCTCGATCACGTGCACCGTGTCGTTGAGGATTTCATCGATCGGCAGCCCCACGGCCGTTTCAATCGCTTCCACACTCGCCTGCGCCGTGTTGGCCTTTTCTGCCACCAGCAGTTCCAGAGTGTTCAGCGCCCGGGCAATGTCGCGTGCGAATATCTGCAACAGCTGCAAATCGCTTTCGCGAAAGGCACCGATCTTCGGACTCTCCACATTGAATGAACCAATCACCTGGTCGTGCAGCAACAACGGTACAGTCAGCGAACTCTTGGCACCAATCAATCCGCCCACATACAGCGGATCACTGCGCGTGTCTTCGCATAGATAACTCTGGCCCGTCGCACACACGAACCCTGTGACCCCGTTGCCTTGTGATTCCGCATACAGGGGGCGCTTGGACTCGTCGCTGTCGATACCTTCGCTCAGCAGGGCAATGCACTGATTCGTCTTGCGATCGATCAGCCGAATCTCCACCACGTCGTAGCCCAGCACGTCTTGCGTATTGTGCAGGATATTGACCTTGAGCAACTCGATTCGCTCGTCAATGCTCATCCGGTAGACTTCTTCCGGAGTCAGGTCGGCCAGTTCCGATCCGGCATTGTGAATCGCTTCCAGTTTTTGCACATGCAGGCATTCTTCGGTCACATCACTTAATGTGACCAGGTTGTGTGTTGGTTGCTCGCCATCAACGCTGACCGGCGCCACCCGAATACTCAGGTATGAACGGGGCCCGCACTTGAGCGACGCGGTTACCGCCTGGTTCGATTTCAGCGCATTGGCCAGTGGATTGCTGCTTTCGCCGAGAATCTCCGGGGGCCCGAGGGCCTCAAAAAAATCAAAGCCGACAAGCGGTCGATTTTCAAACCAGCTGGCCAGCCTTTTGTTCGCCCATATGATTTTGTGGCTGCGATCAGTTACCGCGAATCCGTCCGGCATTTGATCAAAGATGATCGAATTCTGCATCAGGTGCCAGAATTGCCACTGGGCTTCATCAGGCCGGTTGAGAATAAAGAAGCCGTCATACTCGGCATTGAGAATGGCTTCGTCGAACTCCTTGATGTTCACACATACCACGTCACACCAGTCGGGCAACTCGATCGGCAGCCCTTTCTGCTGAAACTGATCATCCGTGACGCACAGGATTTTTCTGGTTTGTGTGGTAGCCACTTTTGCGTTCCCAGGTTATCGCGACTGGATGGCATCCGACCGGCGGGAACGTCGGACGCCTTCGGGCTGTATGTTATAAATGTAGTTAAATCATCTGACCAGGCATACACAACTTTACTACGTTATCGGGACAAAACCGGTTCTTCTGCAATGGAAATCTGCGTTCCCTACCGCCGCGATTACGGCAACCAGCTTGCCCCGCAGAACCAGAACCGGAAACCACGTGTCCCGCAACCGGCCGCAGCGGTTCTCGAACGCTGGAAATTCCACCGGGGTCGCCGGTAACACCACAAGCCTATGGGAAAACGCAAACGAAAAATCCGCGCGGAATTCCGCAAGAAATACGACAGCGCCGTCCGCAAAAAAGACTTTACGCGTCAGGCTTCCGATGACGTGACCGACGAAGCGCACGTGGCCGAGCAACGGTCAGGTCCTGCTGGATGTCGACCTGGACAAGTGCATCGCCGGCCGGGTACTCAGTGTGCACGGGCTGAAAACAATCGTGGAAACCGGTCAAGGCAACTTTGAATGCGCCACCCGCGGCCTGCTGAAAAGCCTCGCCACCGAACTGCAGCACGTCGTGGTGGCCGGTGATCACGTGATGATTCGCCCCGAGGATGGCCGGCAGGGAATGATTGTGCGTGTCGAACCACGCCGCTCCGTCATCAGTCGCACCAGTCGCGGAAGGCGGCAGATTCTGGTGTCCAATGTCGATCAGGCACTCATCGTATGCAGTGCCGCGAAACCCGCACTAAAACCCAACCTCATCGATCGTTACCTGATCGCCACCGAACAAACCGATATTCAACCCATCGTGCTGATCAACAAGATCGATTTGGTGGACGCGGCCGAATTGCAACCCCTGATCGGCGTGTGGAGCGCCATGGGTTACATCGTGCAAATGGTCTCGGCCGAAACAGGGCAGGGCATTGAGCGACTAAAACAACTCGTCGCCGGCAAGGACAGCGTCGTGACCGGACAAAGTGGCGTGGGCAAATCGTCGTTGCTCAACGTCATCGACCCCGAACTGCAATTGAGGACCAGCCATGTCAGCCAGGATTCGGAGAAAGGACGTCACACGACAACTTCCGCCGTGCTCGTGCCCATTCCCGGTGGCGGACACATTGTCGATACTCCGGGCATCCGCCAGTTTCAGCTGTGGGATGTGGCCCGCGAGGAACTCGAAGGCTGTTTTCGCGACATTCGTCCCTTCATCAACGGATGCCGCTATCCCGATTGCTCGCACCGGCACGAAACGGAGTGCGCCGTCAAGGATGCCGTGGCCGATGGCATGATCGACGTACGCCGGTATGAAAGCTACACCGGCATGTACGAAGAAACCCATCGTGGCACGTGATGCCGCCCTGCCGCGAGGCCAATCGTTGACTGCAACCCGCCACATTACCCGCCTCACAAGGAATCCAGAAATGCCCCGACATCTGGCCGGCATTGCCGAAATCGTCGATGACATTGACGAAGCTGTAAAGTTTTATTGCGACACCCTGGGATTCGACATTCATCAGCGGATGGAAAACGACTACGTGATGCTTAAGATTCCCGGTGTGCTGCATTTCGGAATCTGGAATCGGGCGGCCGCCGCCCATGCCATCCTGGGTAGTCGTGATCTGGCTGACCAGGTGCCGCTGGGATTCACGATTGAATTTGAAGTAAACGATATCGACCAGACAGCCAAACAGTTGTCGGCGGCTGGCTGCCAGCTGACTCATCCGCCACGCACCGAGCCGTGGGGCCAAAAGAGTTGCCGCATGGATGCGGTTTCCGGTGCACCCCTTGGATTCGCCGAGACCCCGTGGGCCCGTCAACTGAAGTCTGATGCGACAGCCGCACCGGCGGACAGCGATTAGCGCTGGTTCACGCGAGCCGTTTGGGATAACATCATGGTTTCGTCCTGCGCAACGCTGGCGCTTTGAAATTCCGGATATCGCGGTTTCCAGTTCCTTGTCTGCCGACTACCAGCCTCCTCCGCAATCACCCGACTACAAGGGCAGTTACGCCTTTGTCTCGCTGGGCTGCGCCAAGAATACCGTCGACAGTGAACGCATGATGGGCTTGCTGAAGCTGGACGGTTATCAGCTGGTGCCCGATCCGGCCCACAGTGATTTTGTCATCGTTAACACTTGCGGCTTTATCGAGCAGGCCCGCAAGGAGTCATTTGCCGCCATCGATGAGATGCTGGAACTCAAACGAAACGGCCACACGCGCGGCGTCATCGTATCCGGCTGTCTTGCCGAACGACAAAAGGAACAGATGCTTGAGGAACGACCCGACATCGACAACCTTGTGGGCGTGTTCAGCCGCGATGAGATCACTGGAATTGTCGACCGCATGCTGGGCCATCAAACCGAACAGCGGATGTTGTTTCAGCCGGCCCCGATTCGCGCTTTGCCGGATACCAATCGACTGCGTATCACACCCCGGCATTTCGCCTGGCTGAAGATCTCCGAAGGCTGCGACAGGTTGTGTACGTTTTGCGCCATCCCCAAAATGCGCGGCAAACACGCCACCAAGCCGATAGAGCGAGTCCTCGAAGAGGCCCGGGAACTGGCCGAATCCGGCGTCCGCGAATTGATCATCGTCGCCCAGGACACCACTTATTACGGCATGGATCTGTACGGCGAACCGCGTCTGGCGGAACTGCTGAGGGAACTGGATCAGGTCGAGGGCCTTGAGTGGATTCGCCTGATGTACTTTTATCCCATGTACATTGACCAGCAGCTGATTGAAACGATTGCCGGAGCGCAGCGCATCCTGCCCTACATCGACATGCCGCTGCAACACATCAATGACACCATGCTGAGACGCATGAGTCGTCGCGTGAATCGGCAGCAAACCGAACAGATCATTGACGACTTGCGCAGCGGAATCCCCGGATTGACGCTTCGCACCACCATGATCACCGGATTTCCTGGCGAAACCGACGAGCAATTCAATGAACTGTGCGAATTCGTGGCCGATCAGCGATTTGAACGGCTGGGCGTGTTTACCTATTCATTCGAACCGGATACACCGTCAGCCCAATTGCCTGACCACATTGACGAATCAATCATGTTGCGGCGGCGTGAGCAGTTAATGCAAATCCAGCAGCAAGTGATTTTTGACCGCAACGCCTCGCATGTGGGAAAAACGATCTCTTGCATCATCGATCAGGCGATACCCGATCATGCCAGTGCCTGGGTAGCCCGTGCTACTTTCGACGCGCCGGATGTCGACGGACTCGTATTTGTGACTGAAACCGAACACAGCCTGCAATCTGGTGACATTGTCGATTGCGAAGTCGTCACCAATCAGGATTACGATCTGGTCGCAGTGGCGATCACGCCCCCTCGCTGATTCCAAATGCCCTAACAGAATTTCCCATGGACACTCCCTCCGAAACCACGGCAACGCAGTCCATCTGGAATGTTCCCAACCGCATTTCCGTGGCGCGGCTGGTCTTGTCGATTCTCGTGTTTGCGTTTTTGCCGCTGGGCTGGTACTGGGCGGCCTTTGTCTCATTCGTCGTGGCGGCCGGTACGGACTGGGTCGATGGCTGGTGGGCTCGCAAATACGACCAGGTCACCCAGCTGGGACGCATTCTGGATCCGTTTTGCGACAAGGTACTGATCTGCGGTACATTTATTCTGCTGGCCGTCGCCATGCGTGATTATCCGTGGTACGCCAAGGTCGCCGGCTGGATGGCCGTGGTTGTTGTGGCGCGGGAAATCCTCGTGACCGCGCTCCGCAGCATCATCGAACAATCCGGCGGTGACTTTTCCGCCAAGATGGCTGGCAAACTGAAAATGTGGTTTCAGTGTATTGCCGCCGGTGCCTGCATGATCGCGTTGGCGGTTTCCGGACCTGACCCGGCAGCTTCCGAAACACCTGTCCCTGCGTGGCTGAACATTACTGTCATTATCTCGGTCTGGGTGGCGGTCGCCTCCACTTTGCAATCCGGTTATCTGTACATCGTGGGCGCGGTCGACCAGATTGATCTGGGCGCGAGATAGCGGACCGGTGCATCAATGGATCAGTGGAGCACAGGTTCGGTACTGTCCTGGGTTATTCTGGCAGTGGTCAGCAGCGCCGGTATCGCCTATTGGGCACTATTCTGGCGGACGCCAAAATCACAACGCCGTGCCTGGTGGATCGATCACTCCGCGCTGGTTCGCTGGGGATTTCTCGATGTGCTGATCGTGGCCTTTGTCTGGCTCTCCAGTCAGGTCCTGGCCGTGTTTCTGCTGAACCGCATGGCAGGGATCGACCCCGAGGGACCGTTATCGGATTTCCAGCACACCGTCCTCATCGGATTGACTTCGCTGCTGCAACTGGCCGTCGTGATTGGCGGGTTTGCCTGGCTGGTGGCCCGTTACCGGCATCGCTGGAGCGAATTCGGATTGACCGTACGCCAATTGCCCGAGGGCGTTCGCCAGGGCCTGATTGCGTTTGCGATGTGGATGCCTGTCGTGTGGCTCGTCCAGCTGGTTCTGGTTCTGTTTATCGAGTACGAACATCCGACTTTGCAGAAGCTGCAGGAAAGTCCTTCGCTGCCGGTGCTGGGCGCCGTGTGGTTCTCGGCCGTGCTTGTGGCGCCGATTGTGGAAGAACTGCTGTTCCGGGGTCTGCTGCAGGGCTGGTTCCAACGGATTCGTCGCGAGTCATTAAGCGATCCCGATTCGTTGATCGTTGGCGCGCGCGATATTGATATTGAATCCGGGGAACTGGGAAACAAACAAAAATCAAACCGACCCGTGCATGTGTGGGCCATCGTGTTTACGGCGGTGCTGTTTGGTTTGGCCCACCCCGCGCAGGGCCCGGCCCCCTACAGTTTGTTTGTGCTGAGCCTGGGTTTGGGATACCTGTATCAGCGAACCGGCAGTTTGCTGGCCTGTATCTTTGTGCACATGCTGCTGAACGCGATTACGATGTTGATTCATACGGTAGATGTCTTCTTTTGACGGTGCGAGCAATGGCATTGGGATTTGGAATCGTGGGTTGTGGCATGATCGCCGGTTTTCATGCGCGGGCATTGGCCAGCTTGCCCGCAGCCCGACTCGTTGGATGCACGAGTCGCTCGATGGAATCGGCCAATGCATTTGCCGCAAAACATGATTGTAGTGCGTTTGCCTCGGTCGAAGAACTGTGTGGTAACCATGACATTAATGTGGTCAGTATCTGCACGCCCAGCGGTGCGCATTTGCAACCGGCACTGGTCGCGGCAGGGTCCGGCAAACATGTCGTTGTAGAAAAGCCGCTGGAAGTAACCACCGCTCGCTGTGACCAGCTGATAGACGCTTGCCAGCAAGCCGAAGTCCTGCTGAGCACGATCTTCCAATCGCGGTTTCACGAATCCTCGCAGCAGTTAAAGTCGGCCGTCGACGCCGGTCGTTTTGGCCAAATCGCCTTGGCCAACGCCTATGTAAAATGGCATCGCACCCAGGAGTATTACGATAGCGGCGCTTGGCGCGGCACGTGGGAACTGGATGGTGGCGGAGCGTTAATGAATCAGGCGATTCACAACGTGGACTTGTTGCAGTGGATGCTGGGCCCGGTCGAGGAGGTAACCGCATACACCGCGACGCTCGCGCACGAGCGCATCGAGGTCGAGGACACCGTCGTGGCCATTCTGCGATTCGCCAGTGGCGCGCTGGGCCCGATCGAAGCGACGACTTCGGCGTGGCCCGGCGAACCGAAAAGGCTGGAGATCTACGGTGCTGCGGGCAGCGCCGCCATCGTGGACGAGGAAATACAGACCTGGCAGTTCGCCGAACCGGATGCGGACGATCGATCGATTACCGATCGCCTGAGTGCGCCCAACGAGACGGACGGCGGAGCCAGCGATCCGGCGTCCATCGGAGTTGCCGCCCACGCCGCCCAGTTCCAGAACATCATCGACGCCATTAACGGCCACGGCACGCTGCTGATCGACGGCGCGGAAGCTCGTAAGAGCGTGCAGATTATTGCCGCCATTTATGAATCGGCCACTTGCCACCGTCCCGTTTCATTGAACGTGTAATAGTCGCTGCGCTTAACGACGGAGACAAGCGATTGACCACGATCGGCAAGGCTGTCCTATGGAAGATTCTGGATCACGACCGGGAATGGGTAGGGCATTCCCAGATTGTCGTTGAATACGTCGATTCCGTCACCAAAGTTTAACACCGCGGATGCAAACGATGCAGTGGACTCAAGGGTAATCGTGTCGCTGTCCGCGCCCATCAAAACGACAGAGTTCATGCTGGCGGCGATCGCGCCGACGGTCAGGGAATCCTGGGCGGATCCTCCGCGGAATGTTCCATTGACTCCACCATAACTGCCCAACAATATTCCGGTGTTGGGCATCGTACTGTTTTCGAACACTACTGATACGTCACCGGCAATGGAGGTTGCAGCGTCGGTGACGACTTCGTTGCCTCCCGGCGAGTTACCACCTTCAACCGCCAGACGTCCCGCCGAAAGGCCGCTCAAATCAACAACCTGTGGATTGGCAATTTTTGTGGACTCCGCCAAATCAATATACAACACTCCTGCAATCGAAACGCCGGCGCCCGCCGTGATGTCGTCGTCACCATTTCCTCCGATGTAATTCATGTTAGCGCCAACCGTCAACGTGCCATGATTGACCAGTAAAGTGTCTTCAACTTCCAGGCTGCTGATCATGTTGAAATTGCCGAGTACGTTTACCGCATTGTCAATTTCAAAGTAATTGATGCCCCGATCCATTGGGCTTTTTTCTTTCGTCGTTTTTTCTGCAGTAGAATAGTGACATCGTCCCTCAAAAAACATCAGATCAAAGTAGAAGGAATATCGTTGTCGTGCCCGGATATTCAGGAACACCGCTGGTCAGGAAGCTGGGCGTCAAGCCTGGTTTTCGCATCAAAACCAAAAACGCGCCGGCCAACTACCGCAGCCTGCTCAAGCCGTTGCCTGACGACGTCACCATCTCGACACAAATGCGCTCCAACATTGACCTGTGGCATTTGTTCACGGCCAAACGGCAGGAACTCGATCGCCAGCTGGAAATCGCGCAAAAACAAATTCACCAGGACGGCATGATCTGGGTCTCGTGGCCAAAAAAATCTTCCGGTGTGCCATCGGAAATCACCGAGGACACGATTCGGGAAACGGCGCTGCCGCGTGGCCTGGTCGACATCAAGGTCTGCGCGGTCGATGACACATGGTCGGGCCTGAAACTGGTCATTCGCAAGGAAAACAGGCGTTGATTGGCCCGGCGCGAGGCGATTAAATCTCCCTTCCCACCGGCCCTGTTTCTTGTCAGAATTCCCGCCGCGTCAACATTGTTCGCATCAAGGGATTGATCGAAATTGTCTGCTGAAACAAGGCCTGTCAGGCCACGCCATTACGCCGAGTATTTTGCGACACGGATTATTATTGCCCTGTTGCAGATGCTGCCGCTGTCGTGGTGCGAACGGCTGGGCAACAAGGTCGGCTGGCTGATGGCGGACGTGTTCAAATTCCGCTACGCGACCATCCATGACAACCTCTCGCACGTCTTCCCGGAGAAAACGAAAGACGAACGCCAGCAACTGAATCGCGCCATGTGGTCGCACCTGTTCCTGATGGTTTGCGAAATCGCCCAGGCTCCTCGCAAGATCCACTGCACCAACTGGCGGGATTACGTCGACATTCGCGACAAGAGACACGTAACGGGTTACCAGCTCGATTGGCGACCCAGGGTCATGGTGGGCGGGCATCTGGGCAATTTTGAACAAGCGGTGTATTTGACCGGGGTCGTCGGAGTTCCCACGTACGCGATCGCCCGACCGCTCGACAATCCTTTGCTGGACAAGTGGATTCAGTCGTTTCGCGAAAGCCGGGGACAGTTCATACTGCCCACCAGCGGCAGTGCCACGGAGATCCAGCGTGTGCTGGATGCCGGCGGATTGATTTCCCTGCTGGGTGACCAGCATGCCGGCAACAAGGGGTGCTGGGTCGATTTCATGGGTCGACCAGCCTCGTGCCACAAGGCCGTAGCCTTGTTTACGCTGACGCAACAAGCTCCCATGCTCGTATCCTATTGCGTCCGCAAGGGAGGCCCGTTGAGGACCGAAGTCGGATGCATCGGGATTGCCGACCCGCATGATCTGGATCCCGCGTTGCGGGATGTGCGGTCATTGACCCAATGGTACAACGACCGTCTGGAAGAAGTGATTCGGCGGTACCCGGAACAATACTGGTGGATGCATCGCCGCTGGAAGGAAAAGCCTCGCCGCGGCAAGCAGCGAAAACGGGGCCCCAAACCGGTCAACGCAAACAAAGCTGCCTGACGGCCAAATAGTCCTGCCTCGATAGACGGTAGCGGCAGGGCGGCTATCATGGGTGCTGCATTCCCTGGCTTGATGGATCAACATGAATCGCCCTTCGCGTGATCACCTACCGCTCATTTCTTAATACCGACTTGCCGGCCATCGTCAAAGTCTGGAAACAACAACGCCGTCAACAGGCGTTTGCCCAGACGATGTTCAACGATCAATTCGAGCAGTGCATTCTGTCCAAACCCTTCTTTGATCCAGCAGGCCTGATCATGGCGTATCAGGAAGAGGAGCCCGTGGGCTTTGTGCATTGCGGATTCGGACCGAACGAGGACAAATCCGACCTGAATTACAAGCGCGGGATCATTTGCATCCTGTTGACCGTTTCCTGTCCCGAGCGACACGAGGTCTGCACGCAGCTGATTGAGCGGGCTGAGCAGTATCTGGTTGGCCACGGTAGCACGACGATTCTCACCGGCACCGATTTTCCGTACAGTCCTTTCTATCTGGGGCTGTATGGCGGCAGCAATGTGCCCGGCATACTGCGTGGCAATCAGGCCACCATTGAGGTGTTTGAATCAAGGGGCTACGAGCAACGGGAACGCATTCTGATTATGCAGCGCTCCTTGCACAATTTTCGGGCCGTCATGGATCGCCAGCAAACATCGGTTCGCCGCAGCTTTCGCATCGAGCAGGATCAGGATCCGCTGTCTGCCAACTGGTGGGAAGCCTGCACGCTGGGCAACACCAATCGCTGTGTTTTCAATCTGATCGATCGCAAAACCAATCTGAAACAGGGCAACATTTCGTATTGGGATATGGAG
>CAMYKF010000720.1:0-789 GCA_947258905.1 uncultured Pirellulaceae bacterium
GCAGGCCCGAGATCATTCGTAATCCCAGGCGAAGGGCCAATGCGGAATGCGGAATGCGGAGTGTGGACTTTTGCTTGGTCTCAATTCCGCATTCCGCATTCCGCACTCCGCATTCGAGTGTACAGTCCCAATCACTGTGATTGACATCGACAGGTAAGACTTCGACGCCGTGTTTTTTTGCACAGGCGACCAGTTGAGCCGGAGCATAAAAGCCCATGGGTTGGCTGTTGATAATCGACGCACAAAATGCAGCTGGATAATAAAGTTTGAGCCAGGCGGATACGTAAACCAGGAGGGCAAAACTGGCGGCGTGTGATTCAGGGAAACCGTACTCGCCAAAACCACGGATTTGTCGAAAGACCTGATCTGCAAACTCTCCCGTGAGGCCTTTCTCGCGCATCCCCGACATCAGTTTTTCTTTGAACTTTTCAATCACGCCTGTCTTTCGCCAGGCCCCCATCGCACGGCGAAGCTGATCGGCTTCCCCGGGAGTAAATCCAGCGGCAACCACCGCCAGCTTCATGGCCTGCTCTTGAAAAATCGGCACGCCCAGCGTTCGATGCAAGACGGCTTTTATTTCTTCGTTCGGATAAGTGATCGTTTCATCGCCGTTTCTCCGCCGCAAAAACGGATGCACCATGTTGCCTTGAATCGGACCTGGCCGAACGATCGCGACTTCAATGACCAGATCGTAAAAACAACGCGGCTTCAATCGTGGAAGCATGCTCATCTGGCCACGGCTTTCGACTTGAAACACGCCCACGGTATCTGCTGCACAGATCATGTCGT
>CAMYKF010000720.1:804-2576 GCA_947258905.1 uncultured Pirellulaceae bacterium
ACTTTCGGATCTTCAGCAGGAACGTTGGCCAGCGTCAGATGTCGATCATCATGTTTTCGGATCAGAGGAAAGCATTTGCGAATCGCCGACAGCATGCCCAGGCACAAACAGTCGACTTTCAGAAGGCCCAGTTCTTCGAGGTCTTCTTTGTCCCACTGGATCACCGTGCGGTCTTCCATCGCCGCGTTTTCGATGGGGACTAGCTCATCCAGTTTGCCTTGGGTGATAACCATCCCGCCAACATGCTGTGAAAGGTGGCGAGGAAAGCTCAGGATTTCAACGGCCAAGTGGCAAAGTCGTTTGCCGATTTCAGACTCGGGGTCGATCCCAACGGTTTCACAGCGGGCGGCGAGGTTCGCAACATTACCGTAGCCATCCACTTGTTTTGCCAGCGCATCGACGCGATCAAGTGACAACCCAAGCGCCTTACCAACGTCTCGAATTGCACTGCGGCTGCGATAAGTGATCACCGTTGCCGCGAGTCCAGCCCGGTCGCGACCATATTTTTCGTACAGGTATTGCAGAACCTCTTCGCGACGTTCGTGTTCAAAATCAACGTCAATGTCGGGCGCTTCGTTGCGTTCTTTGCTGATGAATCGTTCAAACAACAGGTCGGTCGTGTTCGGGTTGACCGACGTCACGCCCAGCATATAGCAAACGGCGGAGTTGGCAGCCGAACCGCGCCCCTGGCATAAGATCCCGCGACTGCGCGCAAAGCGAACCAGGTCCCAGACAGTCAGGAAATAAGCTTCGTAACGCAACTCGTCAATCAATTGAAGCTCATGTTCGATCTGCTGAAGAACTTTTTGCGGTACGCCGTCGGGGTAACGCTGTCGCGACCCGTTTTGGGTTAGTTCACGCAAGTATTCGATTGGTGTTTTGCCGTCAGGAGCCAGTTCTTCCGGGTATTCGTAACGGAGTTGACTGAGGCAAAATGAACACTGTTCCGTGATCGAGTTTGCTCGAGCGATGGCTCCCTCGATACGGGAAAACTGAAGTCTTCGCTGATCAATGGTTTGTAAATGGCGTTCCGCGTTGGGGATCAACAAATCGCCTGCCCGGTCGACGGTCGTGCGATGTTTGATCGCCGTCAGCACATCATGCAAAGGCAATCTGGCCGGCAAGTGATAAAGCACATCGCCTGCAGCGACCAGTGGAAGTTTTGATTGTTTTCCCAACTGCTGCAGCTGCTCGATTCGCCAGTTGTCGTCGACACCGCGATAAAGTTCTGCCAACAGGTGAGTCCGGTCGCAGAAGAGTTCTCGATATCGCCCGATTGCCTCGCACATGTCGCGGTTTGTGATTTGCAGATTGCCTTGAGAGTGCCATTCGAAACTGGGGTGCGTTTCGTCAATCTGGTCGGTCCTGATCCGGTCGCCTTTAAGGTAAGAAATCACGCCTGCGATCAGGCCTTTTGAATGACTGGCGATGTCAGCAAGTGACAACCAGCATTCGCCTTTGGGGGCGCGGCGCCGACCAACGGTAATCAGTTTTGACAACTGCGCATAAGCGGCCCGGTCAGGTGCCCATAACACCACCGGTGGTGCATCGTTGGGAATGATTTCTGCACCGATGATCAGCTTCAAATCGGTTTCACGGGCAGCCGCAAATGCCCG
The DNA here is from genome assembly GCA_947258905.1 of uncultured Pirellulaceae bacterium. Taxonomy (GTDB): domain Bacteria; phylum Planctomycetota; class Planctomycetia; order Pirellulales; family Pirellulaceae; genus CAJQPP01. Next base: position 2,421 of record CAMYKF010000720.1, read on the forward strand.
CACGATACCGGCAAGGCTGTTTTCATCGGTGACGGCGAGCGCGCGGTATCCCAGCTCAACCGCGCGTGCGACCAGTTCGTCCGCGTGCGAAGCACCGGTGAGGAATGAGTAATTTGTTTTGCAGTGAAGCTCGCTGTACATGTTTATTTAGTCGTC
>CAMYKF010000721.1 GCA_947258905.1 uncultured Pirellulaceae bacterium
TGTCCTCAACTACCGCAGCGTTGTCAGCAGTCAAGGAACGTCCCGCCCATATAAGTGACCGGCTTCCACAAGCACATTACAGTTCGAGGGTCGTCTGGCAAGATTCACTCTTGATAGCAAACGAGAAATCGTAATTCTATGCATCGTAATGAGTTAAGAAGTAGGCCGGGCAGGACTCGAACCCGCGACAAAGGGATTATGAGGCTCAATCAGCGAGCAAGTAATTTGTCGCTAGCAAACCCAGGAACCCCTTGTTTTTGCCGTGCGAAAACGCGTTTTTGATTCATTCTTCTGATTCGCCAGACTGTCCAAATCTTACGCGAATTTCCACATGTGTCCAACGATTCTCTGACATAGCTCTGACTGGCTTTCCAGGGCCAATACCCGTCAATGAAACCTGTGCCGTGCGTTGTTTGTGCTCTATCCGACGCCGTAGGCGAGGTTATGGAGGAACAGCCTCCTTCTTCGGGATGGCGTTAACATCTTATTGACCGGTGTTGTTCTTAAACCAACGGCAAGTCTGCTTCAAGCTGAGGCGCATTAAACAAAGTAAGGACTCGTGTTTGTATCTAGTCAGGCTTGATCCTGATTTCGACTCAACAGAGACGACAACGTTTGAGCCAACGCAATCACTGCGTCTTCCACGGGTGGACTCAATCGATTCACTAAATCGATACTTTCGGGCTGAATGGCCAACACTTTGATTTGAGCGCCGGTCCGGTTGGACAGATAACGGCACAGCGTATCCAGGGAACCGGCATGAGTCGAAACCGACGTCGTTTCCGTCGTTTTTGGATCGATCAACTGGCATTCGCCGGGGTCTCCACCGAACGCGACTACATCGACGATCAAAATGGTATCTGGTTTCCATCTTGCGATGGGCTCGAGGTAATTTTCCGGTGCCACCCCGGCATCCAGCCAGAATCCTCCAGCCGTCGGATCGCGCGCGTCGATAACACGGGGACCGGCCCCATCGTCACCCCGTTGCCGGTTTCCCACGCCAACGATGCAAATCCGACCCTTCAGCAGATCGGATAAGGAAGCAATCAAGTTTCGATTGGTGCCCTTCAACGCTCTTGCCCGTTGTCTAGAGTGTTCGCCCACGTGTGATGGCAAAGCTTGTACATTCAGGCGTTGAGCGCAGTTGCTCGACGGCATCGCGGACACTGAATCCGGAGCCGGTCGGCCCTTTGTACCGACTCGCCCTGGGTTTGGACCGGCTCCCCGACTACGGAAAGATCGCGTCCGGCCGTCAACATCAAAGTGGGATTGGCGTAGGCCAGCGGTCCGAGTTCGCGAACGAGCCAACGCAACTGGTCGACCGGGGCCAGGCTTTCTCCGCAAATCTCGCACAGCAACAACTCTTTCTCGATCCGTTCTTCAAAGTCCTCCAGTCGGAATCCGACCTCAACAAACTCGCTGGTTAGTGTGATTCCTTCGCCGGTCGGACAATAGCGTTCGCATTGTCCACACCAGATGCAGGCATCCGCATGTTGAATCAACTCGCGTTTGGGCGGGCTTGCAGCGGTATCATCCATCATGTCGATACACTTTGGCGGACAGACTTCGACACACGCGCCGCACCCAATACACGCAGCGGCATCGAATCGGACCCGGCCGCGGAATCCGGGAGGCGGAGTGTACGGTTCGTCCGGGTATTTCGTCGTGTAAGGCGGAGAAAAGATCGCCCGCAAAGCCTGTAACAGCACACGTGGCTGGAAAAGCGATGGCAGCAGCAGCCTGGACTTCTTCTTCTCCTTCTTCTTACCGGCTCCCATGGTTATTCCTTTTCAAATTGATCGACGACACTCCCGTCCCAGAGTTTGACACCAGAAACGCGGGCAGCACGCGCCAACGCATGAGCTGCCGTCGGCGACGTAATCAGGATAAACACAATGCAAAGCAACGCCTTCAGCTGCAGCGGTAGTGTGTCGGTCATGAACAAGGTGCCCAACAGGATCAAACAGACGCCCAGGGTTACGCACTTGGTGCCCGCTTGAAGACGGTTATAAACATCGGGGAACCTGACCATGCCGATACATCCGGCCAGTTCAAAAAAAAGGCCCGCGGCTATGATGACCAAACCGATCTCGTTATTCATATTCGCTTCGCCTTTCCAATTGTTTGGCCAGCGTCAGGGTGCCAATGAAGCTCACGAGCGCCCAAACCAGGGCAACATTCATTAAATAGTCCTTTCCCGTCTTCAGCGCTAGCAGCGCGCAAAAGCCCACGACCACTGTTCCGAGAATGTCGATGCCGAGCGCTCGATCAGGTGCAGTCGGACCCCGGGCAATCCGGTAAAGGCACAGGCTGCAACAGAACAGCAGGATAGCGGTATAAATCGAAAAGACGGTGTCTGGCATTCAGGCATTCCTTATCATTCAAAAATCCTCTCGACAAACCATTCAAATCGACCGATGAGCTGACGCGTGGCTTCTTCTTCCTCAAGGGTTCGAATATTTATCCAATGGACCATGAGTTCACCGTCCTCGCGAACATCGACGCTTAACGTGCCCGGCGTCAGGGTGATTGAATTGCCGAGTACCGTTTGTGCCGCAGGTAACCGCAAACGAGTCTTGACTTTCAGGATGCCGGGGCGGATTGGCATCGCCGGGTGAAAAACGCGATAGGCGACTTCCAGATTTGCTTTGACCACGTAGGCTGACAGGACGAACAGATACACGATCATCCACCCATATCTCTTGGGCTCCAACCAGCGCCTCGCAGGTGTTTCGATCGGTCGACCCATCATCCATGTCACCAGTGCAACAACCACCAGTCCGACCCCCACGTCTTGCAGATACGATGAATCAGGTAAATCGGGTGGCCAGGTCAAGAGCATCCAAAACAGCGACAGTAATAAAAAGAGAACTGGACGGTTCATCTTGTTTCGTTCCTTACCATGTAAAGACACCTTTCATCAATACTTCGGCGGCGGAAGCCACAAAAAATGGCTCATCCAACCCCGTTAAGGTCAACAGCGACAGAGCACCACACCCGATCGCCAATATGATCATGGGAACTGCCATGAACAACGGTTCGGCGTTGCTCCTCGATCCGGTAGCGATTGATGGCGTAACCTCCGGCGACCTGGTATTGCTCCCGAAGAATGCGGCGGTTTGCACTTTCAACTGGTAAGCCAACGTAACGATGCTCATCAGCACCACCAGGCTGGCCCACCCCATGAATCCGGCATTAACGGCCGCAACAACGATAATCAGCTTACTCCAAAATCCGTTGAACGGTGGAATACCTGCGATCGAAAGAGAGCCCACCATGTGGGTGGTGGCAGTGACCGGTATTGTGCTGCGCAGGCCATGCATTTTTCGGAGATCGCGAGTACCGGCAGCGATTTCGATAGCACCACTGTTGAGAAACAGAAGTGGCTTGAACACTGCATGATTTACGAGGTGAAATATTGCGCCGACGATTCCTGCCGTCGTTCCAAATCCAAACGCAAGTACAATTAGTCCGACCTGGCTGACACTGCTGTATGCGAAAAGGCGTTTGATGTTCCATTGACCGAGGGCAAGCAGCGCGCCAACTACCATCGTTATCCCCCCCGACCATCGCAGCAGCAAAAGCAGATCATCGGTGATCCCGAACACATTGAACAGCAAGCGAACCAGTACATACAAACCGATGGCCTTGCTGGTAATTCCCGACAAAATCGCCGAAATCGGTGCTGGAGCCGCCGGGTACGCGTCGGGCAACCAAGTATGAAATGGTACGAGTGCGGATTTCAAACCGAATCCACAAAACAACAATGCCAATGCAAACTGAAGTGTCGGCGTCAGCACATGTCCATCCAGACGGCTTGCCAGATGCGTCAAGTTCAGTGTGCCGGTCATTCCGTAAACCAGTGCGATGCCAATTAGTATCACGGAAGAGGACAAGCCACCCAGCACCGCGTACTTGAATGAAGCCTCCAGGTCCTCGTGCTCTCCACCGAATGCAACCAGTGCGTAGGAAGCGATCGTCGCGATTTCGACGAAAATGTAGAGGTTGAACAAGTCACCCGACAGAACCACGCCATTCATTCCGGTGACCATCAACATTAGCAGGGTGTAATACCGGTAATGTCCGGTAAATTGCCGAATAAAGCCAACTGAATAGATCCCAACGACCAATGCCAGTCCGCTAATAATTAGCAGCATCAACTTCGAAAGGCCATCAACCCGCAAATCAATACCGTCGGGTGTTGGCCAGTTGCCGATGTGATAAATAATCTCCTGGCTCGGCAAGAACAGACTTATAACGAGCAGCGTAAGGGCCGTGAGAATGCTGAGTAATTCCCCCAATCGCGGATTCATACGAACAGCCAACGGTATGGCAAAGGCCACACCCATGGGGATCACAACTAAAAGTGGAATCAGGTTATTCATATGTTGAATTAATGGAATTGCATCCAGCAAAAATGCCGGGTAATGGAAATCCGTCCGTCAACTCGAACGCACTCTCACCGAAGGATCTATCCTTTCAATCTCCTCATTTTGCTGATGTCCATCGTGCCGTATCGTTCGAACAGTCGAATGGAAAGCGAAACCAACAATGCCAGTACTCCCAGGCCGATCACGATGGAAGTTAGCACAAGCGCCTGTGGTAAAGGGTCCACCGACTGCCCAATCCAGGTCTGCTGGTCTGTTCCGGGTTCAACAATGGGCGGTACGCCTCCCCTTCGGTATCCTTGAAGTACAAGAAGCAAGTGAATTCCGTATTCGATGACCAGGAGACTGATGATGATTTTCACGGTGTTTCGCCGTACGAGAACGCCGTACAAGCCCACAAGAATTAGCCCGAAACACAAAAAATAAATCATTGGTTCTCCCCTTTTTTAGCGCTCTGATTCAAAGCCGAATGCACAGCCGAAAAGCACCATCGCTACCAAATACAGCGAACTGCACACCAATAACCCAATCCCGATTTCGCTGGCCTGAATGCTGCCGCCGAAATGTGTGAAGTTGCCCGACGCGTGGCCGGTCCAAAAATTTTCGAAAAACGTTCCCGTCACCACGAGTCCCAGCCCGGCGACGGCCAGAAAGATCAGTGCCCCCACGCTCCGCCAGGTCAAGGCGGCTTTTTTTGAAAAGGTTTTCAGTCCTGCTCGCTGTCCCTCGGCCAGCAAGATCAACAAAAAGGCGCTGGCCGCAATCACTCCGCCGGCAAATCCGCCGCCAGGCGTCAGGTGTCCGTAAAGAATAATGTGAATGCCGTAAAGCAAAATGAATCCCTTTAGCCAGCCGCATGTTGTTTTCACAATCAGGCTCATGCCTTCGGTTGGTTTTTGGCCGCTCATTTGTCTTTCTCCTTGTCCGGACGATCAAGCCGTTTCCTCGCCGGGCGGCGCAAAATGCTCAAGGCTCCGACGACGGCGCAAAACAGGACCGTTACCTCGCCCAGAGTGTCATAGGCCCGGAAATCAAGTAGCACAGCAGTGACAATGTTTGCGGCTCCCGTCTTTTCCAATCCATCCTGCAAATAGGTGTTGGAAGGAGCATCAGCAAAACGATCCATAACTGGCTCGCCGAATTGCGGAAAATCGGCGAACATCCGCGCGCCCAGTCCAGCCATTGCCAGGATCATCAACACGGCAACTAACGTGTCGATTATCTTGCGGCGGTGGGGTACCGAATCGTTCTCAGACCGTACTGCGGCCCGCAAAAGGAGCACCAGAGTAATGACTTCAACTGCGATTTGCGTGATGGCTAAATCGGGTGCGGACAGGAACAGAAAGACAATCGACAATAGAAATCCCACTGCTCCGACGCTAATGACGGAATGAAGCAGATTCGATGTTTCAATCGCCAGCAACGCTCCGATGATCATGAGGATGACTAGCACCATAATGACTATTTCCGGCATGTTTGCCTTTCTTCGTATGTCAGTTTACGTGGATACTGTAGAAGGGCTTTGCAAACCGACTGGCATCGACAAACACCGAATGAAGATTGTCCCTGCAGTCTGATCGAGTCAACATCTTCATCTTCAGCGAATTCCTTCCATCATCAAATAAACAACTGCCAGTAGTCCAAGGACAAACCAGATGAGATAAAACGACAGCAACCCGTTGTGGGCAATTTGAAGCACCCTGATTGGCCTGGCCAAGGCCCTTCCGGCCGATGAATAGATATCAAACATCTTCATCCGAGCCATAACAAACAGCGACTTCAGCACCGGCAGCTGTTGAACGGTTCGATAAAAATCCACCCCTGTGACTTCTACATGTCGTTGGGCTCCGGCGGGGACCCCGGGGATGCGGGCTTCGTCCAGACTTTCGCCGCCGATGAAGGTGGGTACCTTGCGCAGTTTTCCGTTTCGCAAGGTCAACGCATACACCAGCCAACCCAACAAAAACGCGATGAGTAACAAAATCGTTGCCTGGCCGGCCAACCAGGTACCCGTAAACGTGACCGGTTCGCTAACGGCAGGCAGAATGAACCATCGCAATGGGAATTCATTGACCAGGACACCAAAGGCAACACACAATCCGGCGAGCAAAACCATCGGCACCACGGCCGAAATTGGCGCCCTGCTAATTTTCAATTCGCGTACCGTCGGAGACGGCTTGCACAAAAACACGGCATGCAACAGCTTGACAATGACGGCCATCGTGAGCGCGGAACCCAACATCGCGACCGCCAGCCACACCACCCAAAGCATGCCTCCATTGTCCTGACCCGATTCAATGATCGATTGGTAAATCATCCATTTGGACGCGAATCCGTTTAACGGAGGAATGGCTGATACCGACAGTGCCGCCACCAGGCAAGCCGCGAAAGTCAGCGGCAAACGAGTGGCCAGGCCCCCCAACCGATCAAGATCAACCGTGCCCGCCTTTTGTTCGATCACGCCTGCGCCCAGAAACAGGCAGCACTTGCAAATGGCGTGATTCAACATGTGAAATAAGCCGGCGGCCAGACCGGCGACCGTTCCCGTACCGATGGCCAGAAAAATAAAACCCACCTGGCTGATTGCGCAATATGCCAACAGACGTTTCAGGTTCTGCTGGACAAGCGCCATCATCCCTCCGCCAAGAATCGTGACGGCTCCGATGACCATGAGCAGGGCGGAAACGCCATCGGTCATTTCAAACAGACCCGTGAATGCGCGAACCAGCAAATAAATGCCCAGTAATTTGTCGAGTGAAGCGGGCAGATAAGCGGTAACCGGTGCGTATGCCTTTTCCGCAAAATCAGGCAACCATGAATGGAGTGGGATCGCACCGACCTTGGCCACAACGGCGGCGATCAGGCACAGAAAGGCAATGTACGAAGGCAGAGAATTCAGACTCAAAACGCCTGCATCCATTCGTGTCGAACCGTGCTCAACCCAAAGCAAGGCAGTGCAGAGTAGAAGAAGACTGTCAGAACCACCCACCATGACGAAAGTCTTCCGGGAAGCGTCCGCTGCATCCTGCCCGGCAACTCCAATCATTAAATACATGGTCAGCGCGAGCATCCCCCACGCAGTCAGCAGCAAAACGAGATCGTTAGCCAGAAATACAATGCAAGAAAAAGCGAGGGATCCTAACAGGCAGGCATGATAAATCCGATTCTGCCAATCGTCGGACGGTTCTTCAATTCGTCGACTCCCCGTGTCCGCATCGTCCGGTGGACTCCGTTTGATGCTTTGCAGATAGCCCAGTGAGTAGATGGCAATCAGCAAAGCGAAGAAGGCCGCTGCCACGAGCATTAATCCGCTCAACTGGTCGACGTGCAATAACGGCCAGCCTGCAAGCTCAAGCGTGCGAGTTTCGCCACCAAACACCAGCACGGCGTTTAACAAGGTTATTGCACAAGCCGTAACGGATAGCCAGGCTCGAGCCTTTTCCCACTGTCCTGGCAAGCCGATACAAACAAGTCCCGCCAGAAACGGGATGCTGATCATTTGGACTAGCGGGTCAAGCATCATTTCGCTCATCCCACCTCAATTGAGGTCCTTCATGACCCATCTCCGACTTGAGCCATTCCGTTTTCTCTCGCGACATTTGCAACAATTCCCTGCCGCGAATGACCACCTCGTCCGTTTCCGCATCCACCACCGCCGCCATGCGTTCAGTACAGCAGTAACACGGATCGACCGCCGCCAGGATAATCGTGGCATCGGCAATGGTTTCGCCAATGACCGCTTCCCGGTTGGTAGGGACATTCATGTAGCTCGGCGCGCGAATCTTGTGTCGAACCGGGCGGTTACTGCCGTCACTGCGAATGTAATGAAATACTTCTCCGCGAGGCGCTTCGTAAATTCCGATGCCTTCGCCGGGTTTCACCTCCTTTGGTTTGGAATCGACGGGACCCGAGGCTGTTTCCAGTTGGGACAAACACTGTCGAATGATCCGAATGGACTCGAATACCTCTCGGATGCGTACCATGATTTTGTCGAAAATGTCTCCTGCACTTTCCAATATCACGTCCCACTCGACCAGGCCGTAAGCGGCGTGCGGGTGATCTCTGCGAATATCCATGTCCACTCCGGAAGCGCGCGCCGTGGGGCCCAATGCGCCGTACTTGCGAATCTGTTCAGGAGTCAGAATCCCGATTCCGCGAGTGCGAGCCTGGATCAGGGGATCATCGGCAACGGTGTTTCTGAAAAGGTCCAGCGGCGCGTCCAGGGTAGCGAGCATTTTGCGGATTGCCGGAATTTCGGCCGCCGAAACGTCGCGCCGGACCCCACCTGG
>CAMYKF010000722.1 GCA_947258905.1 uncultured Pirellulaceae bacterium
ATGTCTGCTGACCTGGTCGTTGTTCATCCATGAAATGCCAAAAGTGTGAAAAACCGGCTACCTTTCACATCACTGATCTCACTGGCGATCAGCTGCTGGCACTGCATCTGTGCGCCGACTGTGCCAAGGAATACCTTCAGCCTGCGGCGCCGGTATCCAAGACGCCCGTCATCACCAACATCATTACCAAGCAGCTGAAAATCGGCCAAACCGCCGAGGAGTTGGCCGATCTGGACGACAAGCAGTGTCCGGTTTGCGGGATCACATTTTATGAATTCCGTCAGGGCGGACGCCTCGGCTGTCCCCACGATTACGTTTTCTTTGGTGCCGAGCTGGAACCTTTGCTGGGCAACGTGCATGGCACCACCGAGCACACCGGCAAGCGCCCGGTTCGCGGCAACGACGACACCCAGTCGCAAACGGAGTTGATCCGCCTGCGGCGGGAGATGAAAGACGCGGTCGAACAGGAAGACTACGAGCTGGCCTCTGAATTGAGGGACAAGATCAAGTCGATTGAGGAGGGCGCTGAATCATGATGTTTGAGGAAATGGCTGATCGTTGTGGCGAATGGCTTCGCGGCAGTGGTCCCGAGTCCGACATTGTGATCAGCAGCCGCATTCGGCTGGCACGCAACCTCGCCCAGTATCCCTTTATTCGCAAATGCAATGACTTTGATCGCGCCAACATTGAATCGCTGGTACGCGATCGGCTGGCGGGCGAAAGCCGCTTGCGCGATCTGACCTTCATCGATGTTGCCGATCTGGACAGTGTCGACCGTCAGTTGCTGGTGGAGCGGCAATTGATCAGCCGCGAACATGCCGACGCCGACGGAGCCCGGGCCGTGGCTATTGACCGCCACGAAAAAATCAGCCTGATGATCAATGAGGAAGACCATTTGCGGCTGCAGGTAATGAAAAGTGGTCTGGACCTGACCCAGGCCTGGGAACAAATCAACGAAGTCGACGATCTGGTCGAGGAACATATCGATTTTGCCTTTCACCCCGAGCTCGGATATCTGACCGCCTGCCCCACCAATGTTGGCACCGGCATGCGGGTCAGCGTCATGCTGCATTTGCCCGCGCTGGTGATTGCCGGCCAGATCGACAAGGTCTTCAACAGCCTGCAAAAGCTCGGTCTTGCTGTGCGGGGTCTGTACGGCGAAGGCTCCCAGGCCATGGGCGACTTTTACCAAATCAGCAATCAGGTCACCTTGGGCAAGTCCGAGGAAGAACTGGTGGATACCGTCGGTTCCATCGTGCCCTCGGTGATCAGCTACGAACGCAAGGCACGGGATCTGTTGATCAGTGACGGCAACCATGACCTGTTTGATCAGGTCAGCCGGGCTTACGGCACTTTGCAAAACGCCCAGCAGATTTCCAGTGAGGAAACCATGCACCTGCTCTCCAAGGTGCGGATGGGAATCAATCTCGGTCTGATTGGCGACATTGAGATCCCGGTCGTCAACAAGCTGTTTATCCAGACCCAGCCGGCGCACCTGCAGAAGCTGCGTGGCGGGCAGGTCAACTCGGCCAATCGAAATCGCGAGCGGGCCAATTACCTGCATCGCCATCTGAACCCCCGCAAATACGGCGAAGGCAACGCTGAGAACAACTAGCAGTGGTTTCAAAACTCTGTTTGTAGTACCGGATTCCGCCTCAAGGCGGGAATACAAACTTTCAAAACCCGGTTTTGAAACTGGCTCTGGATAAGACGACAGCGTAATCAGTGCGCTATCTTCAAGCAGTGTCCTTGCTGGTCGGTCTGACCGCGGAGGGAAAAATAGCGGCAGGGCGCAAGCCCTCCGGTCCTGAATCGCACGGAATGACCGGAGGGCTTGCGCCCTGCCGCTGAAAAACAGGGGAACGCTCCGGCCGGGCCGCACGTGACCCGGTGGCCCCAACGGAGCCTCGCCTTGTCCGTTTTCATCGCCTGCCTTGATTACGCCCCACGTTACGTAAATCCTCCGACATCGGTTAGACTAGTCATTGTTCGCCCGAAAACGACACACGTTACTGAATATCTGCAATACCATGACCGTTACAAATCCCGAAATCGAATCGATGGCCAAACAGGCCAAGGAAGAACTGGACCGCCACACGGTGGAAATCGTGCAATGGCATTTTGGCGAAGACACCGGCTGCCAGTTTTGGCTGGATCGGAAAGCCGAACTGGACTTCGACCCCCTGAGCGAAGTCCAATGTTACGAGGACCTGCGCAAGTTCCCGTTGTTCGAAGACGAATGGTTGCGGGGCGGACCGGTCGAACGCTGGCGACCCAAAGCCTACGCCGATCGCCCGACCTATGTGTTTGAAACCGGCGGAACGACGGGCATTCCCAAAAGCCGCGTGGTCGTCGATGACTTTCGTATTGACTACGAGATGTTCAGCGACACCCTGCCCGACCAGTATTTCCCGCGCAATTCCAACTGGTTGATGCTGGGCCCGAGCGGTCCGCGTCGCTTGCGTCTGGCGGTGGAACACCTGTGCCAGTTTCGCGGCGGCATTTGCTTTTGCATCGACCTGGATCCGCGGTGGGTCGTCAAGCTGATCAAGAAAGGCTGGATGGATCATCTGGAAGCCTACAAGAATCATTGCATTGATCAGGCCATTACGATTCTTACCGCCGGCCATGACATCAAATGCTTGTTTGCCACTCCCAAACTGCTGGATTCACTTTGCCTGGCCCTGGAAGACCGCGGCACTTCGCTGCAAGAAACCGGCGTGACCGGCATCTTTTCCGGGGGTACCGAATTTACACCGCAATGGACGCGGTATGCCGTGGAGGAACTGCTCGGCGGTCCGCCCGAGGAAGGTGGCATTTACATGACGCCGACCTACGGCAACACGCTGATGGGTCTGGCCTGCAGCAAACCGATCACGGCCGCCGACGGATACAAGATTTCCTATTACGCACCGCAACCCCGTGCGGTGACGGAAGTCGTCAGTTTTGACGATCCCAATTCGGTAGTTGGGTATGGAGAAACCGGCCGCGTCAAGTTGACCACGCTGACAAAGGAGTTTTTTGTTCCGGGTTTTCTGGAACGGGATGAAGGCGAGCGCGAACCGCCCTTTGAAACCTATCCGTGGGATGGAGTCAGCGGCGTGCGACCTTACCACAAACTGCAATCCTCGACGACCGTCGGTGTCTACTAGAAACAGCCAACCCAAACACTGCTCGGAGAGATTTTTCAAATGATTAATATTCCTGTTATTCGCTGGGGCAAACCCTACGAGTCGCTGGAGATTCAGGACGTCAGGCACTTTTTTACCGGCGATGCGGTGGCCAAAGTGTCTCAGGCCAACGGCGGGCTGGTCACAAGGGACCTGCGCAAGGCCGGCAAGGCGCGTGAAGTTCTGCGCCAGTTTACTTGCTCCGACCTGATGGAACGCATCGCCCGGGCTGCCGACCTGTACGAAAACGAAACCCTCCCGCTGGGTGACGGACAGCAGTCTCCCGACGAATTCGCAGGACAGCAATCGGCAACAACCGGTCTTCCCGAACACATGTGCCGCGCGAACATGGAAAAGAACTCTTTCGTGTTACGCAACATGCCGAAAATACTTGATGCGCTAACCCGCGGACTCGATCCGGAAATTCTCACTCGCGGCTATGGCATCGAATCCCGCGGAGTGGTGGTCAGTTACCAGGCCCAGACACCAATCCTCGGCGCCGTCCTGCCATCCAATTCGCCCGGCGTGCACACGTTGTGGCTGCCGGTGGTGGCTTTGCAAATGGGGCTGGTCCTGAAACCCGGTTCGCAGGAACCGTGGACCGCGTACCGCGTAGCCTCGGCATTTGCCGAAGCAGGCATTCCGCCGGAAGTGATCTCGCTGTATCCCGGCGGACACGATGTGGGCGGGGCAATTCTGGCCGCATCTCCCCGCAGCATGATCTTTGGCAGCCAGAAAACCATCGATCAATACGCCGGAAATCCGCGTGTTCAGGTACACGGCCCCGGTTTTTCAAAGATTCTGCTCGGCGACGACGTCGTAGATCGCTGGGAAGAGTTTCTGGATGTGATGGTGGAAAGCGTTTACATCAATGGCGGCCGCAGTTGCATTAACGCCAGTGGCATCTGGGCGCCGCGACATACTCGCGAGATTGCGGCGGCGATTGCCGAGCGTATCGGTCCGGTTGAAGTGCTTCCGCCGAACGATCCGCAAGCGGGATTGGCAGCGTTTACGGTCGAAGGCATGGGAACCGCCGTGAAAAACATGATCGACGAGGACCTCAAGGAAGCCGGCGTCACGGATATGACGGCGCCATACGGCGAGCGGCTGGTGGAAAAGGAACTCTGCTCATACCTGCGGCCGGTCGTTGCGCATTGTGAATCGCCCGAATGTGCGGTTGCTCAGAAGGAATACATGTTCCCCTTCGTGTCGGTGGTCGAATGCCCGCAGGACCAGATGATTCGGAAGATCGGCTACACGCTTGTCGGTTCCGCCATCACCGATGATGAATCATGGATTGATCAACTGGGGCAGGCCACCAATATCGATCGCCTGAACATTGGTGCGATCCCCACCAATCGACTTAACTGGCTACAGCCGCACGAAGGCAACCTGATCGACTTTTTGTTCCGCTCGCGGGCCTATCAAACGACTCGAGAAATGGCGGCAATTGCATGAGCGGCGCCCGGGCCCTGGAAACCAATCTGCAGATCAATCGCGATTCGTCGCTGATCCCCTTCGACTTTGCGCCACGCACCCGCATGGTCTTTGGGAACGATTGCATTGATCGCCTCGGCGAACTGGCTGCAAGTCTGGGCGTCCAGCGTGTGCTGGTTGTTTCAGACCCGGGCATTGTGGCCGCCGGTCACTCGCAGCACGGCATTGATGCACTCAAAAAGGCAGGACTGGAAACGGCCCTGTTCGACGGTGCGCATGAGAACCCCACCACCGACGATGTGCAGCACGGCGTGAAATTCGCGCGGGACTTCCAGCCGCAACTGCTCGTCGGCCTGGGGGGCGGCAGCTCGATGGACTGCGCCAAGGGAATCAACTTTATTTATTCCTGCGGCGGTCAGATGAGCGACTATTGGGGCGTCGATAAGGCGACGGGCCCGATGCTGCCCATGATTGCCGTACCGACCACCGCCGGCACCGGCAGCGAGATGCAGTCGTTTGCCCTGATCTCCGATGCGCAGTCGCATGTAAAGATGGCCTGCGGTGACAAGAAGGCATCCTGCGTGTTTGCCGTGCTCGATCCGAGGCTGACGTTGACCCAGCCCTCGCTGGTTACGGCGCTGACCGGTGTCGACGCGATTTCTCATGCGCTGGAGACGTTTGTTACCCGGCCCCGCAACCCGGCTTCGATATTGTTCAGTCGCGAGGCGTGGCGATTGTTGTCGCAAAACTTCCTGCGTGTGCTGGAAGAACCCAATGATCTGGAAGCCCGCGGCGGCATGTTGCTGGGAGCAGCATGGGCCGGCCTGGCCATCGAGAATTCCATGCTGGGCGCCGCCCACGCCCTGACCAATCCGCTGACTGCCGCCAGTGACACGGCTCATGGCCAGGGGATTGGCGTTATGTTGCCGCATGTAATCCGCTTCAATGGACAGCAATTTGATGACTGGTACACCGAGTTGTCGGGCATTTCGGCCGGATTCGCGGGCGCGCCCGAAGCGGACTCGGGCAGTCAGGGAATTGCCGATTTCGTGGAACGCATGGTCAAGGCGGCGGGACTGGCCACGAATCTGCAAGGATTGGGCGTGCTGCGGGAACAGATACCGCAACTGGCCGAGGCGGCCTCCCGTCAGTGGACGGGTCAGTTCAATCCGCGTCCTGTCGACACCCTGTCTTTGATCTCGATTTATGAAAACGCTTTTTAGTTTCGCAATTGCGGCTGTCCTGCTGGTGCTGGCCGGATGCAGTCAGCCAGGTCCCGTTGGGGTCGAGCAGGAATCGGCCAACCCGTCTGCCGCTTCGCCCGATACCACGGAGTCAAGTCAACCGGAAGCGGTCGGCACCGATTCGCTGGCCACTCCGCCGCAGGAGGAATCGGAAAAGCCAGCCCCGACGCAAGAGCTGTCCGAGGAGGAAATGGACGGCATCCAGTGGCCTGTGTTTCGCGGTGATCCGCAAGGCACGGGGTTCACGGAAATCACATTGCCGACCGAGCTGAAGGTGCTGTGGGAACACAAGGTCGACAACGGAGCCTTCGAAAGTACGGCAGCCATTGTGGACGACGTCGTCTATATCGGCGATCTGGATGGCACCCTGTTCGCGCTTGATTTGCAATCCGGCGAAGTGAAATGGGAGTACAAAGCCGAGATCGGCTTTGTCGCTTCACCAGCAGTGCAAAACGGCCGCGTCTTTGTCGGCAATCTGGACGGCATCTTTTTTTGCATTGACACCGAAGGCAACGAACTTTGGCGACATGAATCCAATGGCGAAATCGATGCCGGCGCAAACTTTTACCAGGACAAGGTGCTCTACGGATCGCAGGACGCCACGCTGTACTGTCTGGATCAGGAAACCGGCGACGTTGTCTGGCAACACCAGATCGATGACCAGATTCGCTGTTCTCCGACGGTGGTCGAAAATCGCGCCTTTGTGGCAGGGTGTGACGGTCTGCTGCACATCATCAATCTGGATGACGGTACGCGGGCCGATTCGGTTCCGATTGATTCGCCGACTGGCGTGACGCCTGCGGTGCTGGGCGACGTGGCGTATTTTGGAACCGAGCAAGCCGGCTTTTACGCCATCGACTGGAAACAGGCGCAAGTCAATTGGCAGTTCGAGGACCCGGACGGCGCCACGGCCACTCGCAGTAATCCCGCCGTCACGGATGGCCACGTCGTTTTCGGTGCTCGCAATCGCGTGGTCCATTCCCTGACGCCGGAAAACGGAGAAATCAACTGGAGCTTCGAGGCTCGCGGGCCCATCGATTCGTCACCGGTGATCGCCGGGGATCACGTATACATTGGTGCCAGCGACAAGCGTATGTATGTGCTGAAGCTGAGTGACGGAACACTGGTTTCCGAACGGGAACTCAACGGCAAGATAATTGGCTCTCCCGCCGTTGCTGGCGGCTGTTTGATCGTTGCCACAAATCGCGGTGTGGTTTATTGTCTAGGTAAGTAGTTCCGCGAAGTAACCACCACGCGTCAATGGCCGAATCCACCAAAACTGAAGTTGGCAGTTATTTCATTTCCAACTATCCGCCGTATTCAAAGTGGAGTGCGGACAATCTGCCGGCTGTGCGCGAGGCCATGTCCTCTCCACCGACGGATGTACCACTTGGTCTGTACCTGCATATTCCGTTTTGCCGCAAGCGTTGCAAGTTCTGCTACTTCAAGGTGTTCACCGATGTCAACGCGGCCGACATCGAGCACTATGTGTCGGCGCTGAGCCGCGAGATCGAACTGGTCAGCCAGCAGCCGGTCATGGGCGACCGGCCGTTTCGTTTTGTCTATTTCGGTGGCGGCACGCCGTCCTACCTGAGTGCCAAACAGCTGACGTCGCTGGTCGACCGCCTGCGCGCCAATATCAGCTGGGACAAGGCCGAGGAAGTGACCTTCGAATGTGAACCGGGCACGTTGCAGGAACCCAAGGTCAAGACGCTGCGAGAACTGGGCATCACGCGTTTGAGCCTGGGCATCGAAAATTTTTCGGATGACGTCCTCAAGGAAAACGGACGGGCTCATCTGTCAAAGGAAGTCTACCGGGCCTGGGACTGGATTCGCGACGCCGGTTTTCCCAATGTAAATATCGACCTGATTTCCGGGATGGTCGGCGAAACGTGGGACAACTGGAAATACAACATCGCCGAGACGATTCGCCTGTCGCCCGAAAGCGTCACGATCTATCAAATGGAGTTGCCGTTCAACACGGTTTATTCGCAGGACATTCTGGGTAACCGGATCGAAACGCCAGTTGCCGACTGGGACACCAAGCGGGCCTGGGTCGATTACGCCTTTGACGAATTGCAAAAGGCCGGATACCACGTGAGCAGCGGCTACACGATGATCAAGGACCCGGACAAGGTGAACTTTAGTTACCGTGACAACCTGTGGCAGGGATCCGATCTTCTGGCCACCGGGATCGCCAGTTTTGGCCACGTCTCGGGCGTGCACTACCAGAACAAGGCGGATATGAACGAATACAAGAGCGATTTACTGGAGCGTGGTGAATTGCCCCTGGGACGAGGCATGGTGCCGACCCCTCATCAATTGCTCATCCGCGAAATGATCCTGCTACTGAAACGCGGCTATCTCGATCGCAGCTATTTTCGGAACAAGTTCGATGTCGATGTCGTCGAGCACTGGACTGATCAATGGCAGCAACACGTGGATGACGGATTCGTGGTGATTGACGATGACCGGATTGAACTGACGCGGGCAGGTTTGTTGCGTGTTGATGGACTACTGCCCGTCTTCTTTGAACCGGAACATCAGGGCATTCGTTACACCTAGTTGATATGCCTGAATCCCTGACGTTCATGATGGGCGAGTTCCCTGCCGAATTCCCCGTCGATCTGATGTATGCCGACAATCACATGTGGGCCCGGCCCGATGCGGATTCCAGAGTGATTCGTTTCGGATTTACCGCTTACGCAGTCCGCCTGCTGCAGGACGTCTATTTTCTGGACTGGATCGTCGATGCGCCGGCAACCCTCGGGGTGAGGCAGGAGATCGGTTCGATTGAAAG